>JAUSJA010000027.1 GCA_030647905.1 Gemmatimonadaceae bacterium
CTGCTGAAGCAATACGACGGCAACGGCTGATGGCCTTTCAGACCACGCCAACTGAGCAATCAGACCTTCCAATAACAACATGAACCCAAGGGGACATTTCTACTTTGTTAAGAGGGGGGACATTTCTACTTTGGTTTGACACGGCGTCGGGGGCGAGCGTAGCGCTCCGTTATATTTCGGGGTTGTCCCGGGATTCTGCCGGGACTGAAACGCCGGACTCTCCGCTTGAACCTCGATCACATAAGAAACTTCTGCATCGTCGCCCACATTGATCACGGCAAGTCCACCCTCGCGGACCGCCTGATCGAGGCCACCGGCATGCTGAAGAAGCGGGAGATGAAGGCGCAGGTGCTGGATACGCTCGACCTCGAGCGCGAGCGCGGCATCACCATCAAGCTGAATGCCGTGCGGATGACCTACAAGTCGCGCGACGGCGGCGCCTACGAGCTTAACCTCATTGACACACCGGGCCACGTGGACTTCACGTACGAGGTGTCGCGGTCGCTCGCCGCCTGCGAAGGCGCGATCCTCGTAGTGGACGCGTCGCAGGGAATTCAGGCGCAGACGCTGTCGAATCTGTTTCTTGCGCTCGACGCGGGGCTCGAGATCATCCCGGTGCTCAACAAGATTGACCTCCCGGGCGCCGAGCCGGAAAAGCGGAAGCAGGAGGTTAGCGATCTTCTCGGTGTGGATCCCGACGACATTCTGCTCGTCAGCGCCAAGGAAGGGCTCGGCATACCGGAGCTGCTCGAGCAGATCGTCCGCAAGGTTCCACCGCCGAAGGGAAATCCGGATGGCCCCTTTCGCGCGCTGATTTACGACTCGTATTACGACCGCTATCGCGGCGCGATCCCCAGCGTGCGCGTCGTGGACGGAACCATTCGCGCCGGCACGAAGATCACCTTCGGCGCGAGCGAGTCGGTCTATGAAGTGGCCGAGGTCGGCTACAACCAGCTGCGCCAGGTGAAGACCGACCAGCTCGGGCCGGGCGAAGTGGGCTACGTCGTCGCCAACGTTCGCTCGGTGAAGGAGACGCGCGCGGGCGACACGATCTTCGACGCCACCAATCACGCCCTCCAGGCGCTGCCAGGCTACCGCGACGTGCGCTCGTTCGTTTTCGCCGGCATCTATCCCACCGACACGCAGCAGTACGAGACGCTGCGCGACGCGCTGGAGAAGCTGCAGCTCAACGATGCGTCGCTCCAGTACGAGCCCGAGACATCCACCGCGCTCGGCTTCGGATTCCGCTGCGGATTCCTCGGGTTGCTGCACATGGAGATCGTGCAGCAGCGGCTCGAGCGCGAGTACGAGCTGGACCTCGTAACCACCGTGCCGAGCGTCGAATATCGCGTTTATCGAACCGACGGAGAGATGCAGCTCATCGAGAATCCGTCGCTGATGCCGCCGTCAACGGTCATTGATTACATCGAAGAGCCGTACGTCAAGGCGCGCATCATGGCTCCGTCAGAATACATCGGCCCGATCATGACGCTCGGGACCGAGCGCCGCGGCGTCTACAGGAACATGACGTACGTCGACCAGTCGCGCGTGGAGTTCGACTGGGAGTTTCCGCTGGGAGAGATCATCCTCGATTTCTTCGACCGGCTTAAGACGATCAGCCGCGGCTACGCTTCGCTCGACTACGAGATGCTCGAATACAGGCGGAGCGATCTGGTGAAGCTTGACATGCTGATCAACGGCGATCCGGTGGATGCCTTCTCGGTGATCATCCACCGCGACAAGGCGTACGAATGGGGGCGAAAGATCGCGGACAAGCTGAAGGAGCTGATCCCGCGCCAGCTTTTCGAGGTGGCGATCCAGGCGGCGATCGGGCAGAAGGTGATCGCGCGCACGACGGTGAAGCCGCTGCGCAAGGACGTGCTCGCCAAGTGCTACGGCGGCGACATCACCCGAAAGCGCAAGCTTCTCGAGAAGCAGAAGGAAGGAAAGAAGCGGATGAAGCAGGTCGGCTCCGTCGAGATTCCGCAGGAGGCGTTCCTCGCAGTGCTCCAGGTGGATTAGACGGTGAGCTCGCTCGTTGTGCAGACGAGCTTTCTCGGGGACGTAGTCCTCACCACACCGTTGATCGCCGAGCTGGCGACACGGGGGCCGGTAGACGTCCTCACCACTCCCGAAGGATCGGCGATTCTGTCCAACAATCCTTCGATCCGCAACGTCATGGTGTTCGACCGCCGTGAGGCCGATCGCGGCATCTTCGGTTTTGCGCGCACTGTTGGCCGCATCCGGCACGCGGGGCTCTACGGATCGCCGGAGGCGTCGGAGCCGATTCAAAACACGACGAACGGATTCTACGACGCCGCGTACCTGGCTCAGGGTTCGTTTCGCGGCGCGCTTCTCGTTCTGGCGACGGGGATCCGGACGCGGATCGGATTCAACACTTCAGAGGCACGCTGGCTGTACACGGACAGGGTGGAGTATCGCCCGGACCGGCATCACGCCGAGCGTCTGTGGTGGCTGTCCATGAGCGCGTGCGCCGATCCGCCGCTGCCGGAGCAGATCGCGCCCCGCCTCTTCCCTTCCGCCGACGATGACCGCGCCGCCGACGCGCTGCTGCGTGCGAATCTGGTCGATCGCGCGCGTCCGTTCATCGCCCTTGCGCCAGGCAGCGCGTGGGGGACGAAGCGGTGGCCGTTCTATCCGGAGCTCGCCGTCAGGATCGCCTCGGAGTTCAACGTGGTGGTCGTCGGCGGCAAAGGCGACGTCGCGACCGGCGACATGATCATATCCCGGCTGCCACAGGGATGCGGAGCGAATGCGGCCGGCCGGCTCGGCATCCTCGCATCCGCCGCGCTGATCGGCCGCGCGGCCGCGCTCGTCTCCAACGATTCCGCGCCGCAGCATCTCGCGTCGGCGACGAATACGCCGACGGTGAGCGTGTTCGGACCGACCGTGCCCCAGTTCGGATTCGGCCCGCTCGCGCGCGGCTCGACAGTTGCCGGCAGGGACAGTCTCGCGTGCAGGCCATGCGACAGGCATGGCCCGCAGCGGTGCCCGCTTGGACATTGGCGCTGCATGCGCGAACTTTCGTCGGACTACGTCTTCGATCTCCTCACGCAAACACACTCTTAAGCGAGCATCCGGGTGACAGTCAGAGAGCAGTTCATAGTCGGCATAGATCTTGGCGGGACCAACATCGCCGCCGGCGCGATGCCCACGGACGGAACGCGCGAGATCGCGATGAGGATGGTCCCGACGCGCGCGGAAGAAGGCGCCACCGCGGTGGTGGACCGGATCGCCTCGCTGATCGAGGACGTGATCGCCCAGACGCGCGCCGAGACCGGCGCCGACCGCAGCGATATTCTCGGGGTGGGCATTGGCTCCCCGGGCCCGCTCGACCGGGCCCGGGGAGTCGTCATCGTCACACCAAACCTTGGCTGGCGTGATTTCCCGCTGCGTGACGAAGTCGCCAGCCGCGTCAACCTCCCTGCCACGCTCGACAACGACGCCAACTGCGCGACCCTCGGCGAATGGTGGTGCGGAGCGGCGAAGGGAGGACGCAATGTCGTCGGTCTCACGATCGGAACGGGAATCGGAGGCGGGCTGATTCTCGATGGCAAGCTGTATCACGGCGCGTCCGACGCCGCCGGCGAGATCGGGCACACGACCATTGACAGCACCGGCCGCCGATGCAAGTGCGGCAACTACGGTTGCCTCGAGGCCTACACCTCCGGCCCCGCGATCGCCGAGCGCGCGCGGGAAGTGCTCGAGGGCGACGGCGATTCGATGATGCCATCAATGGTGGATGGCGACTTGAGCCGCATCACGGCGCAGACAGTCTTCGAAGCGTCGAAGCACGGTGACCGTGTCGCGCTGGACGTCGTGCGCGACACCGCCCACTTCCTCGGCGTGGGTATCTCGAACCTGATCAACATCTTCAACCCCGATACGTTCGTGATCGCGGGCGGAGTGACTCAGGCGGGCGATCTGTTGTTCGATCCACTGCGCGCCGAGGTGCGGAGGCGCGCGTTCAAGCCGTCGGTAGACGCGTGCCGCATCGTTCCGGGCTCACTTCCATTGTCAGCCGGCGTCGTCGGCGCGGTGGCGACGTTCAGGGCTCAGACGCTCGGAGATCTATAAGAGCGTTAACACAGATGGTACCGATGACCACAGATGGCACAGATGGCACAGATGAAAAGCGGAACTGCAACTTGTGCGTCATCTGTGCCATCTGTGGTAAATGCTTTTCCGCCGTCAGGTCTTACCGCGCCACCACGGCGCTGAGAACCTTCCCATCCAGATCCTTCGGAAAGGGAATCCCCAGCATCGTCGCGGCGGTCGGCGCGAAATCCACTGTCGCGGCGCGCGACGAATCGCGGCCGGCGGGAATGCCGGGACCCATGAAGATCATCGGAACGTGGCGATCGTACCAATAGGTCTGCCCGTGACTGCTCCCGCGAGGGCCCCCGAGAATTCCCGGGATGAAGCGGAATTCGACGCCCTGGCGGCTGAACGTTCCATCCTCCCGGCCGGGATAGAGCGAGCGCTTCTGCAGCACTGCGAAGCTGTCGGCAGCCTGACCGTTGAGGAGTTCTTCCTGCGTCCACGCATCGGCGACGAGCGGGAGCTTCCTGAGCGACTCGACGAGCTTGATCGCCGCCGCGCGCTTGTCGGGTGTGCGATCGGCCTCGGCCCTCAGTGAATCGAGCGTCGCAAACTCGCTCGGCGTAAGGCGGTGTCCGTACTCGCCGCGGGCCTGGAGATCCTCCGGACTGTCCAGCACGCCGTGATCCGCGCTGAGCATCACCGTCCACCGATCCTTCCCGACCTTCCGGTCGAGGAAATCGAAGAAGTCACCCAGTTCCCGGTCGAGTCTCAGCAGGTTGTCGAGCTGTTCGCGGCTGAGCGGACTGTAGCCGTGGCCGACACGATCGGTGGCGGACACCGAGACGTTGAGAAAATCGGGAACTCCGTCACGGCCCAGCTCGAGTGACGTCACGATCCTCTCGGCGAGCTCGAATGTCGCGGCGTCCAGGTTGGGCGTTGCCTCCCACCACGACCAGAACGGGATGGGCCCATGCTCCGCGGCGAAGCGATGCGGAAAAAAAGTGTGTGTGCCATCGCCCTCCGACGGAACGGTATCACGATCGGCGCGCGACAATGCGGTCGCCGGAACACGCAGGTCCCATACGGTGTCGGCTCTATGACGCTGAAGCTCGACACCGTTGAAGCTGCTGATCCACAGAGGATCGTTCCGCCGATAGTATGTGGAGGTCACGAACCGGCCGATCTGGCTGTCGAACCAGTACACGAATCCGTGCGTGTGGGCAGCGGAGTGAATCGCACCGCGGTCCTTGCCGGACACCGAGGCCACTCTCGAGCGGCGATCGGAGGATATCAACCAGTCCGCGAGACCGGTGCGCATGAGATAGTGCGGCGAGACACCGGGACGCCCGGGGCTGCCGGTGATGGTCACACCCGTATCTCCTACACTCGACACGAGCACCCATTTGCCATCCGACATCTGGTACCACTGATTCGCGATCACCCCATGGCGATTGGGATGCACGCCGGTCGAAAGCGTTGCATGGCCGACAGCCGTCTCCGTCGCGGCGTGATCGTGAGCCGCGTTGACGTATGAATGGCCCCCGTCCCGGAGCCGCTTGAATCCGCCGGTGAAGAGATCACCGTAGCGGTCGAGCAGGTCAGCGCGCAGCTGGTCCACGACGACAAGCACGATGAGCGGCGGCGGAGCCGGTCCGGCGGGCAGTGTGGACGGCGCGGGGTTCGAGGCGCACGCGGAAACAGCGAAAAGCGCGGCCGGGATCAACATGGTTCGAAATACTCTCATGCGATAAGCTTATACTCCGTCACCGACGCCGTCACCCAGAGGAAAATTCTTGGACCTTCGAGACAACCGCGAGCCCTTCGTTCCCACCGCGCGAGATGGACGCCGGCGCAGGGTCGGAGTCATCGGCAGCTTCGTGTGGGACGTCATTCACGGCCGCGATCCCCGCGACGACGCCGTCGAGGAATGGGGGGGCATCACGTATGCTCTGGGCGGATTCGAAGCTGCACTCCCGGCTTCGTGGGAGATCGTGCCAATCGTCAAGGTCGGCTACGACCTCGCTCCCCGCGCTCGTGATTTCCTGCACCGGCTCGAGCGCGTGGCGGATGACGCGGCTCCAATCGAGGTGCCCTATCCCAACAATCGCGTCACTCTTCATTACCAGAGCGCGGAGCGCCGGTGCGAGCGACTGAGCGGCGGTGTGCCGGGGTGGAGCTGGCGGGGGCTGAAACCGCTGCTCGCCGGCCTGGATGCGCTCTACATCAATCTCATCAGTGGATTCGAGCTGGACCTGGAGACGGCGCAGCTCATCAGGGCCCATTTCGCCGGGCCGATCTACTGCGACATGCACTCGCTGCTCCTTGCGCGCCAGCCCGATGGCATCCGCGCGCTCCAGCCGCTGCCAGACGCACCGGCATGGTTCAGGTGCTTCGACATCGTGCAGGTCAACGAGGACGAGATGGGCATGATGGCCCCTGATCCGCTCGCTCTCGCGGCCATGGCGACCGCTGCCGGAGTCAAGGCGCTCAACGTCACGCTGGGACCAAGAGGAGTGGTGTACGTGGCGGCACCAGGCTTCGACCGGTTATCGGATCTTGTTCGCAACGATCTCACCCCCGCAACGGGAGCGATCCGCACCGAGCTCATGCCCGCCATGCCCGCCCGGGATCTCTCCGGAGGCGATCCTACGGGATGCGGAGACGTGTGGGGGGCAACATATTTCTCACGCCTGCTTGCTGGAGACGACATCCGGTCCGCAATGCGCGCGGCGTCCGCCGCTGCGGCACGAAACGTAGACCACCGCGGAGCCACCGGGCTCGCGCAATACCTGAGAGGGGAATTGAGCGTCAAGTGACGACAATCATCATTGTGCCGCCATCACTCGACGACCAGTCCTTCGAGCAGATCTTCGATCAGCTTGCGCTGATCCCCCCGGACGAAAAAGTCCTTGTCGACGCGCGGCGAACCCGGTGGGCATCGCCGTTCGGGCTGACCGCGCTGCTCACGGTCGCACAGACGCGACTGGAGCGGCCCGCGCTGGCCATCCCCGAGAACGAGGACACCGCCTCGTACTGGGGGCGCGCGAGCTTCTTCAGGCACGCCGAAAGTCTTTACGACATCTCCGGCCGCGTCCCCCGCTCCCGACAGGCGTCGGAGTCGAGCGTATTGCTCGAAGTCACGCCGGTCGTCCATACACAGGACGTGCACACGGTCGTGGAGAACATCCAGCAGCGCGCCCGCGCCATCCTCCAGGAGAAGCTGCATCTCCAGTCGAAAGTCACGATGCGGTTCACCATGGCGCTGTCGGAGATATGCCAGAACGTCATCGAGCACGCGGGTACTGGCGGATGGGTCGCGGTTCAGGCATACAAGTGGCAGCAGCGTCTGGGAGGCAGGTCGGTGGTGGTGATAGCTGTCTGTGACGCGGGAATGGGATTTCGGAAGTCACTCGAGTCGGCGCACGGGTCAGAGCGCGACGACCGGTGGGGCGACCGGATGGCGCTCGAGGAGACCATGATGCGCGGCGTCTCGAGGTTCCGCGATCCGGGCCGCGGCCAGGGGCTCGCCGGCGTGAAGCGCTTCATCGGCAACTGGCAGGGCAAGTTCAGTGTTCGCAGCGGAACGGCCCGCATCGCCATCGTGCCCGAGTGGGACCAGGATGAGGTGATGAGGGAGGGGCTCGCTCCCTTCCCCGGCGCTCAGGTGCAGATCACGATCCCCGAAAGGATGCCCGACGCATGATCAGCCACATTGACGTGAGCTCGGTGCTCAGACGCAGCGTCTGCGACCTCTATTCCAATCTCGTCACGCGCCCCACCGGCGCGGCCGTTCGGATCGGCATCGAGCACCATCTCGACGAGATCGGCGACAACGCTCTTGCGGTGCTCGACTTCTCGCACGTCGGTCTGCTCGATTTTTCGTGCGCCGACGAGATTGTGGCGAAGCTGCTGATGCAGTACGTGAGCGTGGACATTCCGCGACGCGAAGTCTATTTCGTGTTTTACGGAATGAGCGAGTCGCACCTGGATGCAATCGAGGCGGTGCTCGAGCGCCACAGCCTGGCTCTCGTGACCCAGCTCGCCGGCTGCGATGCGCAGCTTATCGGCACGGTAGACGGAGACCAGCGCGCGGCGTGGGAAATGATCTGCGAGCTTGGCAGCGCGTGTCCAGCGGATCTTGCCAACGCCACGGGAATGCCCGCCGACAAAGCCGCGCGGACTCTCGAGACACTTTGGCGCCGGCGTCTGGTGATAAGGCAGGAAAGCGGGTATTTCCCCGTACGCGGTGCAACGAGCGGATTGAATCCCGGCGGATTGCTGGCCGACGATCGGGACACCTCCGGCGGGACGGGGGTAGAGGCGTCATGAAGCGAATCAGGCTGCCGGAAGCGAAGCTCAGTCTCGGATCGAGATTCCAGCCGCGGCTGAACGTCATCGAGCACGTCTCGACGAGGCGCGGCGACGCCGACCGCGGGCCTGTTGTTCGCCTGCGCGGCACCGAAGCGCGAAAGCGTCTCATCCACGATGGCGAGCTGGTGTGGGTCGCCGGTCCCCGCCGTCAGGAGCTGGCTCTCCTCGTCGTGGACGACAGCATTCCCGCAGGCCACGCGGCTTTGCGCGACATCGCCGGCGTGACGATCTCGGAAGCGGTGACGGTATCAAAGCCCGATACCGATACGCCCGTCGGCCGGCGGCACTTCGGCTGATGGCGGCATCGAAGAAGGCGCGCACGCCCGGACGCTCGACCATCGCCATCCACGGCGGTGAGGAGCACCGCGAGCCGGGGTCACCGGTCGCGGCCCCGCTCACCCAGTCGGTCAATTACGTGCAGGAGTTCGGACCGGCCGGTGCGGAAGCGCTGATCTACACGCGATATGGCAACACGCCCAACCAGCAGGCGGTTCAGAAGCGGCTCGCGATGCTCGAGGGCGCCGAGGCGGCTCTGGTACTGTCGAGCGGCATGGGCGCCACGGCGTGCGCGCTTCTCGCTCTGCTGCGCCCGGGAGATCACCTCCTCTCGAGCTCGTGGATCTACGGTGGCACGAGGCGCCTGTTCACGGAAGAGTTCGTCTCGATGGGAATCGAGGTCAGCTTTGCGAACCCCGACGAGCGCCGCGTCTGGCGGAACACGATTCGCCAGAATACGCGCGCCGTTTTCGTCGAGTCGCCGGTGAACCCTACGACCCGGGTGCTCGACCTTCCGCAGCTCGCGATTCTCGCGAAAACTCAGGGCGTCGCCCTGGTGGTAGATTCGACCCTCGCGAGCCCGATCAACAGCCGGCCGATCGAGCACGGCGCGGATGTGGTGATTCATTCCGCGACGAAGTACCTGAACGGACACCACGACATTCTCTGCGGCGTCGTGGCGGGGACATCGTCGTACATCGAGGAAGTGCGCCGAAAGATGATCGTGTGGGGTCAGGCTCCGGATCCATTCGCCTGCTGGCTTCTCGAGCGCGGGCTCAAGACTCTCGATGTCAGGGTGACGCGCGCCAACGAGAACGCGATGCGCGTCGCTGAATGGTGCGCGGCGCGGTCCGAGATCAGGAAGGTTCATTATGCCGGCCTTCCCGACCACCCCGATCACGCGCTGGCCAGGAAGCTCCTCGACGGATTCGGCGGCCTGATGTCCATCGAGCTCGAGGGCGGCGCGGCGGCCGCGGACAAGTTCATCCGGAAGCTGCGCATGATCATGCACGCCTCGAGCCTCGGCGGAGTGGACACCCTCGTCATCGAGCCGCGGTTCAGCTCGCACGCGCACATGACGAGCCAGGAGCGGGCGGCCGTCGGGATCCCTGACGGATTCCTCCGCCTGAGCATCGGCATCGAGAACGTCGAAGACATCATCGCCGACATCGCCCAGGCGCTTCAGTAGCGGAGCATGATCCGACTCCACGATGTCGCCAAGGAGTACACGCGAACCCGTGTAGCCCTCAGTCATGTGACCTTCCAGGTGAAGAGAGGCGAGTTCGTCTTCCTGATCGGGCCAAGCGGCTCCGGCAAGACGACGATCCTCAAGCTTCTGTACATGGAGGAGAAGCCGACGCATGGCGACGTGTGGGTGAATGGCGTCCACGCCACATCGGCAAAGCGGAAGGAGATCTCGCAGCTTCGCCGCAAGCTAGGAATCATCTTTCAGGATTTCCGTCTTCTCGAGGACAGAACGGCGGAGCAGAACGTGGCGTTCGCGCTGGAGGTTACCGGCGCGCCGGCGGCGACGATTCCGGCGCGCGTATCCCGCGTGATGACGCAGGTCGGTCTCGCTTCCAAGGCGACGCAGCTTCCACGGCAGCTGTCCGGAGGCGAGCAGCAGCGTGTGGCGATCGCGCGCTCTCTCGTGAACGATCCCTACTTTCTTCTCGCCGACGAGCCGACCGGTAATCTCGACGAGCGTGCGACGCGGGGCATCTTTCAGCTTCTGCGCGACATCAACTCGTCGGGCACGTCAGTGATCATGGCGACGCACGATCTGGAGATCGTGCGCAAGGCCGACGAAGCGCGCACGATCGAGCTCAATCACGGCCGCCTCGTGTTCGATTCCTCCGAGACGCCTCCGCCCGAGACGCGCTACACGCCACTGATCGGACAGCCGGCGATCGGCGGGCCGAACGAAGGTAACTGGCCGGCTCCCCCGAAGGAGCAGTCCTAGCGTGCTGTCTGTTCGCGAAGCGTGGAACGCGAGCCGGCGCGCGCCGCTGCTCAGCGCACTGGGTGTCATCACGATCGCTTTCTCGATTTTTGCGTTCGGCCTTTTCGCGCTCGTCGCCGTCAACATCAGGCATGCCCTCCGCACGGTGGAAGAGCGAGTGGAGGTGCGTGCGTTCGTTTCGGACGGCACGCCGGCCGAAGCCATCTCCGCCGCGATGGCGGACATCAGCTCGTTCCCCGAAGTCGCGAGGGTGGATTACGTCTCGCAGGAAGGCGCGCTGGAGCGCGCGCGCAAGGACATGGGAGAGTTCAGCGACGTCTTCGAGGAGGCGATGCTTCCGGCGTCGCTCGACATCCATCTGAAGGCGGGTCTCCGCGATCCGGGCAACGTGCGTGCAGTGGCCGAGCGGGTAAGGTCGTACGAGTTCGTGGACGACGTTCGCTACGGCGAGGAATGGGTCGAGAAGCTGTACCAGCTCCGCGGGGTCGCCGCGGGGACGGGTCTCGGGCTTGGGCTGGCGTTCGCCGCCGTGTCCATCATCATCATCGGCGCGACGACTCGCGTATCGGTGCTCGCCCGCGCGAGGGAGATCGCGATCATGCGCCTGGTGGGCGCGACCGACGGCTTCATCCGCGCGCCGTTTCTCATTGACGGCTTCGTCAAGGGAATCGTAGGCGGGCTGCTGGCGCTGCTTCTGACGTGGCTGGCATATCGCACGATCGACACCCGGTTCCTCGAGCTCGTGTTCTTCGACCAGCGTCTCATCATGATTGGGATTCTCTGCGGGGCGCTGATCGGCGTCGCGGGGAGCGCGACGTCGGTATGGAGCCACCTGCGCCACATCTAGGACCCGCTACCCGCTACCAGCTACCCGCTACCCGGTACCCGGTACCCGCTACCCGCTACCCGCTACCCGCTGCCCGGTACCCGCTACCCGTTGGCTTGAGCCTGCGCGCCGTGCTCGTCGCCGTGATCGCGATTCTTTCAGGCGGACCGCTCCACGCGCAGGATCAGAGCGACGCCCGCATCCACGCACAGCAGGAGGAGCTCGCCCGCATCCGGCGCGAGCGCGAGGAGCTGCAGCGCCGAATGCGCGGACTTCAGAGCCGGGTGCACGACATCAGCGAGGAAGTCACGAACATTGACCGGCAGCACGATGCGACGGTGCGCGTCGTACGCTCGCTCGATCAGCAGCTCACCACGCTCAACGGCGAAGTCGAGCACACGACGGCCAATCTCGTTCGCGCGCAGGATGAAGTGCAGGTCAAGCGAGCCATCCTGCGCAAGCGGCTCGTCGAGATCTACAAGCGCGGCCCGCTCTATTCGTTCGAGGTGATGCTGTCGGCGAGGTCGTTCGGCGATCTCGTCGCGAGGTACAAGTATCTCCACATCCTCGCCCAGCGCGACCGCACGGTGGTGCGCCGCGTGGACCAGCTGCGCGCATCCATCATTGGCCAGCGGCGGCAGCTCGTGTCGCTGCAGAGCGGCGTGGAGCAGAACCGGGTGGAGAAGGCGCGCGAGGCGGAGCGGCTGTCGGCGCTCGAGCAGCAACGGCAGAAAAGTCTTGTGAGGGCGCAACAGGACACAAAGAAGACGAAGGCGCGTCTCGCCCAGCTCGCGCGCAGCGAAGCGAGACTGAACAGCGTGATCGAAGGATTCGAGAGCGCCCGCCGGCGCGCGGCGGCGCGTCCGAACGCCGCGCCGTCGGCGCCGAGCTCGATCCGTACGAGCGACTACGGCAGGCTCGACTGGCCGGTGGATGGCTCGATCATCTACGGGTTTGGCCGCGTCGTGAATCCGAACAACACGACCACGCGCTGGAACGGCATCGGCATCGCGGCTTCATCGGGCACCGAAGTGAGGTCGGTTTCGGCGGGGGAGGTCGTGCTCGCCGACGTGATGGGCACGTATGGCAACACAGTTATCGTCGAGCACGGCGGTGGCGATTATTCGGTTTACGGCTCGCTGAGCCGCTTGAGCGTGTCAAAGGGCACGCGCGTCACGAAGGGACAGACACTCGGCTCCGTCGGAGCGACCGATCCTTCGCTCCCCCCGCACCTGCACTTCGAGATCAGACACGGCGGACCTGCGGTGGATCCGCTCGACTGGCTCCGTGGCTCGCGCTAGCAAGAAGCCGCAGGCGCCGCTCGGCGCGCACATCTCGATCGCAGGCGGGACGCACGAAGCCCCCCCGCGCGCGAGCACGATCGGCGCGACAGCAATGCAGATATTCACCAAGATGGCGAACCGCTGGGCTGAGCGCGCCTGCGAGGACGACGAGTGCAACGCATTCCGCACAGCGCTCGCCGATACCGGCGTACGCGAGATGTCGGCGCACGACAGCTATCTGATCAATCTCGCATCACCCAATCCGGTGCTTCGGGCGCGCTCGCTTGACTCGTTTCTGTCGGAGCTTCGTCGCTGCGAAGCGCTTGGACTGCAGTATCTCGTGTCGCACCCCGGCAACTACATGGACGACCGCGCCAGTGGACTTGCACGGAATGCCGAGGCGGTGGGCATCGCGCTCGAAACGGTGCCCGGCCGGACGATGGTGCTGATGGAGACGACGGCGGGCAGCGGGACCGCGATCGGCGCGAGCTTTGAGGAGATGGCGGAGCTGGTCGAGCTGATTCCAGCGACAGTGCGCGGACGCGCAGGCGTATGCGTGGACACGGCCCATATCTTCGCGGCGGGTTACGACATCGTGACCGATTACGACGGAGTGCTGGAACGTTTCGACGACGTAATCGGCCTCCGCCGGCTCCGCATGATGCACCTCAACGATTCCAAGGCGCCGCTCGGATCGCGCCGTGACCGGCACGAGCTCATTGCCGAAGGGGCGATCGGCGAGAGTGCATTCCGCCGCATCATGAACGACGATCGGCTTGCCGAAATCGCGAAGGTAATCGAGACGCCGAAGCTCGAGCCCGACGTAACCGACCGCACGATGCTCGAGCGGCTGCGCGGTTACATCGAGTAGGCGGAACGCTGGCCTTCGCGCCGGAACGCCACTACACTTCAGCGGGTATGAACTTCGTGCCTCACTCGCGTATGCTGCCGCGCGCACTGTGGCGGCCGGCGATTTTCTTCTTCGCGGTCGCGCAGCTGCTGCTCGCCTTCGCGCCCCTCCTGGAGGGGCGCCAGGGCTCCAATGCGCGCGCACACGTGGAAGAGGCCGGCACGACGCTTCACCACGCCCACAGCGAAGCCCGCTGCGCCGCATGCACGGCGCGCGTGCTCATGGGTTCCGCCGGGCCCGGCTCCAGCTACGATCCGGCGCTGCACCTCACACCGACGCGCATCACTCCGGCGGACGCTCCGTCTATCGAGCCAGTCTGGACGACACACTCCCGCTCACGCGCGCCTCCTGTAATCGCTGCGTAGCGAAGCCAGCCATCGGCGGGCTTTGGATGGGTGCGGGAACGTAACATGCGCGTCGGCCGACCGGCCTTCCGCGGTGTGTCTCAAACAAGACAAAAGGAAATTGAACGATGCGAGGACGCTCCATCCTCTGCGCATTCGGCCTGATCACGCCTTTGCTGGCACAGGCACAGGCGCCGCAGAAGAAAGACTCGTTGGCAAAGGCGGACAGCGCCGCGCGCGCTGATTCCATAGCGCTCGTGCATGAACTGGAAAAAGAGCTTGGTAAACCGGCCGGTGACAGTGGGGCGGCGGCACAGACGCCCCCACACGCGAGCGGTGGCTATATGAACATCGGCTTCGTTTCTCTGACGGACGCCGGCTGGTCCACAGAGCCTGATATCGGCTCGCTCGAGCGCGGCGATCACGATCCGCAAGTGCGCGGCTTCACCATTCCCAACACGGAGCTCGCGCTTGACGGAGCGGTGGATCCCTACTTCAAGGGGTTCAGCAACATCGTCTTCAAGCTCGACAAGAACGGTGAAACCGGTGTCGAGCTGGAAGAGGCTTTCGTGCTGACCACCTCGCTCCCCGCCAATCTCCAGCTCAAGGCCGGTCAGTTTTTCACTGAGTTCGGACGTCAGAATCCGCAGCACCCGCATTCCTGGGCTTTCGTTGACCAGCCTCTCGTGCTGAATCGCATGTTCGGACCAGACGGCCTTCGTAGCCAGGGCCTGCGGGTCTCATGGCTCGCGCCGACGCCGTTCTACACTGAGGCCCTGCTCAGCATCGTCAACAGCGCCGGCGGAGCGACATCCAGTTTTCGCTCGGAGGAGTCGCCGGAAATCCATGGTGGGAGAGCCACCGAGCGCGCAGTGAGAGGTCTTCAGGACATGCTGATCGTGCCGCGCCTCGCCACATCGTTCGACCTGACCGAAACGCAAACGCTCCTGCTCGGGGCATCAGCGGCATTCGGCCCCAACAACTCGGGGTCTTCGGCAAGGACGCGGATCTATGGCGTCGATGGCTACTGGAAATGGAAGCCTGCCGCTGCGCAGCAGGGATTCCCGTTCATCTCCATGCAGGGCGAGGCACTGCTCCGTCGGTATGACGCGGCGGAGCGCGTTTCTGCGGACGTGCCCACCGTCACGTTGCCAAACGAGACGCTCAAGGATCGGGGCGCTTACGCCCAGGTGTTGTGGGGGATCAAGCCTCGCATCGTGGCCGGGCTGCGCGGTGACTGGGCCAGGGGCGACGATGCGTCATTCGATTCGGAGCTGCGCGCCGATCGGTTTCGCGTGTCACCGAACTTCACGTGGTACCCTACCGAGTTCTCGAAATTCCGCGTGCAATACAATTACGACGATCGCAAAGAAATCGGCTCCGATCACTCGCTCTGGTTCCAGTTCGAGTTTCTGCTCGGCGCACATGCATCACACAAATTCTAAACAGTGCAAGACACAAAAATGAAAAGCATGAATCTCCATAGAATCGCCACTCTCGCGCTGATCGCGATTGCGGCTACTGGATCGTCGGCCGCTGCACAACTTCGCGTCGTCGCCACGACTCCCGATCTTGCATCGCTGGCCAGGGAGATCGGCGGAAATGTCGTCAACGTCACCGCGCTCGCCAAACCGACTGAGGATCCGCATTACGTCGATGCCAAGCCGAGCCACATCGTGACGCTCAACCGCGCGGACGTACTCATCGAGGGCGGCGCCGAGCTGGAGCTCGGATGGCTGCCGCCGCTGCTGGAGAGCTCGCGCAACGCCAGGATCGCCGCCGGCGCCCGGGGCCGCATCGTGGCTTCGACAGGCGTCAGGATGCTCGAGATTCCCACGAGCTTCGATCGCTCGAAGGGTGATGTGCACTCACTCGGCAATCCGCACTTTCTGGCCGATCCCGTAAGCGTCAAGATCGTTGCCCGGAGGATTTCCGACCACCTCGCGCAGGTGGATCCCAGGTTGGCGGCGAGCTACAAGGCCAATCTGGTAAGATTCAACGCCAGGATCGACGCGAAGATGGCTGAGTGGCAGCGGCAGCTTGCGCCGTTTCGCAACGCAAAGATCGTGACGTATCACAAGGACTTCGTCTACTTCGCCAACCGGTTCAACCTCGAGATCGTCGAAACCCTCGAGCCCAAGCCGGGCATCGCGCCTTCGCCCGCGCATCTCGCCAAGGTCATCGGCACAATGAAGGCGGAGAATGCGCGCGTGATACTCGTACAGCCCTACCAGAATCGCAGAACGGCAGAGACGGTCGCGCGTCAGGCTGGCGCGGTGGTGCTCGACATGCCTCAGCAGCCCGGGGCACGTCCCAACACCGGCACGTATTTCGACATGATGGACTACCTGGTGACTACGCTCGCCGCCGGATTACGGGGGCAGAAATGAGCGCGGACCTTCAGGTCGTCTGGGAGGTCATGAAATGGCCCCTCGCGGCGTGCCTCCTGTTTCCACCGCTGCTGGTCTATCTGGGTCTGCACGTCGTGAAGCGGGAGGTGATCTTCGTTGACCTCGCACTCGCGCAGGTGGCGACTCTGGGTACGTGTGTGGCGCTGCTGATGGGCTACCATTTCGATGACCGCATGACATTCTGGATTTCCCTCGCTGTGACGTTCGTGGGAGCGGCGTTCTTCAGCTGGTCGCGCAGCACGAAGAAAGGCGAAGTTCCGCAGGAAGCCATCATCGGCATCACGTTCGTCGTGGCCGCAGCAGGAGTCATATTGCTGCTGAGCAGGGTAGCGGGTGGAAAGGAAGAGCTCGAGCACCTGCTGACCGGCGACATTCTGAACGTGACGAAAGCGGAGATTGGCCAGCGTGCACTGCTCTTCGTGGCGCTCGGCGTTTTCTACGCGGCGTTTCATAAGCGCTTCGTCCTCATCTCGTCCGATCCTGAAAAGGCCTTTGCAAGCGGAATGCGCGTGCGGCTCTGGGACTTTCTGTTCTATGCAGCATTCGCGCTGGTAGTCGTGAGTTTTGTGCGCGTGGCAGGGGTGCTGCTGACCTTTGCTTATCTGATCGTGCCGGCGGTTTGCGGAACGATGCTCGCCCAGCAATGGATGAGGCGCCTGGCCATAGGGTGGGGGATCGCCGCTGCAGCGAGCTTGTTGGGACTGTGGGCGTCGTATCAGATGGACTTGCCTACCGGTGCTGCGATTGTATGCGCCTCTGGTCTGCTATTGGCCATCGTGAGCGTTCTGGCTGCGGCACGGCGGGCCTAGCCTGAAGAAGTTCAGCCGCTGCCTGGGTTTGCGAAACGCTGCCGCGTCAGTACTCTGCTGGTAGCGACAGCCCCGAACTGAAGGAGTGGAATTGGCTGAATCAGGAAACAGGGAAAGCTCACCGAAGCGCCGCGCGGCGGGCATTCATGACACGGTACGACTATCGGCGAGAGGGCTTGCCAAGGTGCTCGGCGACCTCGAAGCACGCGTCCTGCGCGCAGTCTGGAAAGCCGGAAAGCCTTCAACGGCGCGGGAGATCCACACCCGCGTCGTCCGGCAGCACAAGGTGGAGCTTCTGACCGTGATCACCGTGCTCAACAAGCTTGTCACCAAGGGAGTGCTGGTCAGAGCCAAGAAGGACGATCTCTTTCATTATAGGGCGCGCTCGAGCGAGAAGGAGTTCATGGCATCAGCGTCACGAAGAGTGGTAGAAGGAATTCTGGCGCTTGGTCCGCAGGCGGTGGCGGCTTCGCTCGTCGATGCTTTGGCAGAGCGAGACCCTGAGCAACTCGCCGAGCTAGGCCGTCTGGTGCGGCGGAAGCTGGCCGAGACCGACGACCGGTGACGACGCGCTCTCGGGGGCAGATTTCCGGGAGACTCCGCCTGCGCGAGAATCTGCACCGGCGCATGCTGCTCCTGAGCGCGGCGACACTGCTGCTCCTCGCAACGCTCCCCACCATTGCGCATCACCTCCCCATCGCCCTCGGCGAGCTTCCTGGAGTCCAGCACCTCTGGCGATTCTGCCTTGCGGCTCTCAACGACGTTCTGACGCCGGTCCACCGTGCGTTCCATATCGCTTTGGCGATCGGACTCGCTTATGCTTTCCGGGACAGGATCAAAGCAACACGATCATTGCGATCGGTTCTCGCCAACCTCGATGCGCAGTGCCCGCAGGAAGGGGACGCGATATGGAACGCTGCGATTGCGGCGGGCGTCGATCCGTCCATCGTGCGCATCGTCGCCGGCCTTCCCAACCCCGCTTTCACCGCCGGCGCGCTGGCGCCTCGTATATATGTAGCGTCGAACCTGGGAGCTCGCCTGTCAGCCGACGAGCTGGCTCTGGTTTTCGCGCACGAGGCTGCTCACGTTCGCCGCCGGGACCCGCTACGCCTTTCCATCTACCGCTTCCTGAGCTGCATGTTCTTCTGGATTCCGGCACTCCGCGCCTTGTCGGACGACATAGCGGACGAGGCTGAGATCGAGGCGGACGATTCCGCGGGGGCGCGCGCACCACTCATTCTTGCGTCGGCAATTCTCCGGCTGGCGGATTGCGGCGGATCTTCCCGGATTTTGTCCACCGTCGGATTCCAGAACCCCGACCTGCTGGAGCGAAGGGTCCGGAGACTGGCCGGCGAGGAGACTTCCCTCCCCACCCGGCTTACCCGGCTCTCGATCATCGGCGCCTGCCTTTCCGTCGCGCTAGTGTTCTCCTCCGGCCTCGCCGCGGCTGCGGGACCAGGCGGCCCTGCACACTGCCGGCACACTCACACGCTTCCATTCGCGCACCTGTTTGCAACGGAACAAACCGGCAGCACATGGAAAGCAGATGCCCGCACTCAGGATGAGCCTCGTCCACCCGCCGAATCCAACATTCACGGCTGGGACAAAGGGCAGCATTTCGTTATGTCGGGTCGCGCCTCGTCGTCGTAGGGGCAACCCTCATGATTGTTGGGTGTAACTCCGGACTTGTTTTCAAGGCCGGCGTCGGGCTAGAATCAGGGCAGCCGTGTACCATAAGGTGTTTCCATATTTAACGGATCAAGTGCTCTGAAATGTCCCTTCTTCGCAGGATAGCAGGCGTAATGGTTTCTCTCCTTCTGCTGCAGTCAAGCGTGACTGCGGTGGGTGGTGTGGCCTGCGCGTCAGCTTCCGAACGGATGGGTTCCGCGTCCTTGATGAACCACGGCTCCACGGCGATGCCGGGGACGCCCAGACCGGTGTCAGAATTCATTGTGTCGGTACTTGCGGATCAGCTCTGCGCAGATGCACACGGCGCAAGCTGCATCGCCATGGGGTCTTGCACTTCGACTGGCAGTCTTCCATCGGCGCGATCGATGGACTCGCCGCGGCCGCCCCCCGGTGCAACCGTGGCACTGCAGCCGAGCGCGATCCCGCAAAGTCCAAGCCCCACCCCCGACGTGCCTCCCCCTCGAGCGTAACCCTGCACGCTGACCCGGGACGGAGAATCACCGCCCCGGTCTAACCACCGCGGTCAGCATTTGCCGGGCCGCCGCTAAACCTCCCGCGATGTAGTCAACGCAGCGGGACCAGGGAGAAAAACAATGGAACGTCTCAACCACGCTGGCACGATTGCCGGGCGTGCAATGCCCATGCGGTTGATCACTGCAACGCTATTCGCTCTCGTCGCTCCGGGAATCCTCTCCGGCCAGTCGGGGGTGAGCGGTCCCGCGACGCGTGACTCCGTGAAGACTGAGAGCACAGATTCGGCGACTCGTCTACGGCTCGGAGCCGTCTATGATGAGCTGCGGAAAGCGAACCCGCGCATTCAGGCAGCTGAAGCTCTCGCCCGGGCTGCTCGTGCCCGCATCCCCGCAGCAGGCCTTCCTCCGGACCCGCAGGTCCAGCTCGGATGGATGAACTACGAGCTGCCGGCGCTCAAGCCCATGGAAGTCCTTGGCATGACGCAGCTGCAGGTGATGCAGATGCTGCCAATCGGTGGAAAGCTCGGGTTGTCGAAAAACATCGCGAGATCGCGCGCGACCGCGCAGTCGGAGCGCGCGCAGGAGGTATGGCGGGAGGTGCGGGCTCAAGCAGCGATGCCTTTCTACGAGCTATACCGTGCTGATCAGTCACTCGCGGTGATGCGGGAGACGATCCGTCTCCTCGGCGACACGCGCGAAGTGGTCAGCGTGATGTACCGCGTCGGCACTGGCAACCAGGCCGACGTGCTCCGGGCGCAGGTGCAGATCGCGCGAATGACGGAAGACACCCTGCGCATGCAGGCGATGCGAAGCGGAATGGCCGCGCGACTCAATGCCATCCTCGATCGCCCGCAGCCTACGTCGATCGCCTCGCCTGCGCTGCCGGTATTCCCGAAAGACATTCCGAGCCTGGACTCGCTCGAGCAGCTTGCCTACGCCGCGAGGCCGATGCTGAAGGCAGGGGCCGCAGAACTCTCAGCCGCCGAGTCAATGGAACGGCTGGCTCGAAAGGAGCTGCTGCCCGACCTTCAACTGGGAGTGCAGTACGCGCAGAGGGGCAAGGCCGGAAGCGCTGGCGACATGGCCGGTGGTACCGCCGGTGGAACGGAGCGCATGGGCAGCCTGATGATCGGCGCCAGCGTTCCCGTCTTCGCGCGCAGCCGGCAACTCAGGCTGCGCGATGAGGCCGCGGCAATGCGCCAGATGGCCGCCGCGGACCTTGCAACGATGCGAGCTGACACTCGTGGCGCCCTGGGAGAGCGGTACGCTGACGTCGTTCGCGCCCGCCGGCTGGCAGACCTCTACCGCAACACAATCATTCCTCAGGCCAAGGCCGCCGTGTCGTCTGCACTTGCCGCCTATCGCGTAGGCAAGGTGGACTTCATGACGCTGCTGGACAATCAGATGACTGTGAACAGATACCGCCAGGACCTGTCGGCACTGGAAGCCGAAGAGGGCCGCGCCTGGGCGGAGCTGGAAATGCTGACCGGCACCGAACTGATCGAGACCAGCGCGACCTCTGCCGCACCCCTCTCCGGATATGGAAAATGAGCGACACACAATCGAATCCGTTCGGGCCGTCACGCTCGAAGTCGAATCGCATGATCGCCGTAGCAGGCGCTGGCACCCTGTTGGTCGCGGTAGCCATTGCGTGGCTCGCCACGAGAAAGCCGGAGGCGGCTGCTCCGGCCGCTCACGACCACTCGGCGCAGTCCGCGGCGAGCGAGGCAATGCCTGTCACGCTTTCGGCTGAGCAGTCGCAACGCATTGGCGTCACTTACGCGGTGGCGACTCTCGCACCCGTCAAGCGGGAGATTCGGACCGTCGGGCAAGTGACGTTCGACGAGACCCGGGTCAAGACGATATCGCCCAAGATTGAGGGCTGGATCGAGCGCCTCCTCGTCAACTACACGGGGCAGCTCGTCACCGCGGGCCAGCCGCTGCTGACCATTTATTCCCCAATGCTCGTGACTGCGCAGGAAGAGCTTCTTCTCGCAAAGCGTCTTCGGGGCGACGTGCGCGAAGGAACGGGTGACGCGCGAAAGAGTGCAGACGAGCTCATCGAATCGGCAAGGCGCCGCCTCAGCTACTGGGACATTACGCAGAGTGAGATCTCCGCGATCGAGCGCACGGGACAGGTTCGAAAAACGCTCACACTTCGTTCGCCGTACAATGGCTACGTCCTGGAAAAGAACGTTCTGGAAGGTCAGCGCGTGATGATGGGTGACGCGCTATACAAGCTCGCCGACTTGAGCGTAGTGTGGATCGAGGGAGAAGTGTTTGAGAAGGACCTCCCGGCCGTGCGTCTCGGCCAGCAGGTCACCGCCGAATTCGAGGGGCTCGCCGGGCAGAGAATGGCCGGCCGGATCACCTACGTCTATCCGACAGTCAACCCGGAGACGCGCACCGCGAAGGTCAGGGTGGTGCTTCCAAACCCGGGGATGCGCCTCAAGCCGGGGATGTATGCGACGCTGCGCATGGACGCTTCGGCCTCGGTCGCAACGCTTGGCGTACCGCGCTCAGCGGTTCTGCAGACTGGCGAGCGCAGCCTGGTGTTCGTGAAGGCGCCCAATGGACAGCTGCAGCCGCGCGAAGTGAAAGTGGGGGCGGCGAGCGAGGATCGTATCGAGATCCTGTCCGGGCTCAGGGCGGGCGAGACAGTGGTCGCATCGGGGACGTTCCTCGTGGATGCCGAATCGAATCTCGGATCGCTTCTCGGCGGGATGGGCAACATGCCGGGGATGGATATCGGGCCACTGCCGGACAAGAAGGAAGCCGCTGCTTCTTCGCCCCCTGCCGTACGGAAGGAGTAGGACGATGCTCAAGCGAATCATCGAGTGGTCGGTCGCCAACAGGCTGATAGTAATTCTCTTTACCGTTGCGGCTGTCGCCGGTGGCGTGTGGGCCCTGAAGAACACGCCACTCGAAGCACTGCCCGACCTGTCCGATGTGCAGGTGATCGTTCAGGCTGACTACAGCGAGCAGGCTCCGCGCATCGTCGAGGATCAGGTGACGTACCCAATCGCCGCGGAGATGCTGAAAGTGCCTGGTGCGCGGACGGTTCGAGGTTACTCCTTCTTCGGCGTCTCCTTCGTGTATGTGATCTTCGAGGATGGAACCGACCTTTACTGGGCAAGGAGCCGCGTGCTCGAGTATCTGAGCGGAATCAAAGGGCGACTTCCGTCCACTGTGACCCCCACGCTGGGCCCCGACGCTACAGGCCTGGGCTGGATTTACCAGTATGCGCTCGAGGATACCACCGGAAAAACGAGTCTCGCCGGGCTGCGAAGTCTGCAGGACTGGTATCTCCGATACGCGCTCACCTCGGTTCCCGGAGTTTCAGAGGTCGCTTCCGTCGGTGGTTTCGAGAAGCAGTACCAGATAGACGTCGACCCCGCACGCCTGCTGGCTTATCGAATTCCGATTACCCAGGTGATGAGCGCAATTCAGAACGCCAACAGCGATGTCGGCGCCATGGTGATGGAGCTGTCGGAACGAGAGTACATGGTTCGCGGTCTTGGCTACCTCAAGTCGCTCAGCGATATCGAGAACGTCGTCGTCGGCTCGACTCCGTCGGGCACTCCGATAAGGGTTGCGGAGCTGGGGCGGGTGACCGTCGGCCCCGCCGTCCGGCGCGGCATAGCCGAGCTCGACGGAAGGGGCGATGCGGTCGGCGGTATCGTCGTGATGCGCTTCGGTGAAAATGCGTTGACGACAATCGCGAACGTCAAGAAAAAGCTGGTGGAGATAGAGCGCGGCCTGCCGCCGGGTGTGGTGTTGCGAACCGTCTACGACCGCAGCGATCTGATCGAGCGGGCAATAGCCACTCTGCGCGACAAGCTGGTGGAGGAAACCATCATCGTTGCACTGGTGTGCTTCGTCTTTCTTTTCCATGCGCGGTCGGCGCTGGTCGCGATTCTCACGCTTCCCGTAGGCATCCTCATCGCTTTCATCGCGATGCGTTTCGTCGACGTGGGCGCAGACATCATGTCGCTCGGCGGAATCGCGATCGCCATCGGGGCGATGATAGACGCCGCGATAGTGATGATCGAGAACATGCACAAGCACCTCGAGCGAATGGCGACCGCGCATGGCCAGGCAGGAAATTTCCTGGACACGGGCGCGCTGACGGCGGAGCAGCGGCGTCTCGCTGTCATGGAATCCGCGAGAGAGGTCGGCCCCGCCCTCTTTTTCTCGCTACTCATCATCACCGTTTCATTCCTGCCTGTCTTCTCACTGGAAGGCCAGGAGGGCCGGCTGTTCTCGCCTCTCGCCTTCACGAAGACGTTCGCGATGGCCGCGGCCGCACTACTGTCGGTGACGCTGGTGCCCGTGACCATGGGATTGTTCGTTCGCGGACGTATCTACCGCGAGCGCGCAAATCCGGTCAACCGCTGGCTGATTCGCATGTACCAGCCGCTCATCCGGGTCGTGCTTCGCCATCGCTGGCCCGTAATCATCGGTGCGGCAGCCACTCTCGTGCTCACGTGGATCCCATGGAAAGCGATCGGCAGCGAGTTCATGCCGCGTCTCGATGAAGGCACGATGCTCTTCATGCCCACCACTCTGCCGGGAGTGAGCGTGGCACGTGCCCGTGAGATCCTCCGGATCCAGGACTCCATCATCAAGCGATTCCCCGAGGTCGAGCACGTGTGGGGCAAAGCCGGCCGCGCCACAACGGCTACCGACCCGGCGGGCCTCGACATGTTCGAAACGACCATCACGCTCAAGCCCGAGGACCAATGGCGGAAGGGCGTGACCTACGATCGCCTCGTCGCCGAGATGGATTCCGCAACGCGGATGGCCGGTGTCACGAATGCGTGGACGATGCCAATCAAGGGGCGCATCGACATGCTCGCGACCGGGATTCGCACGCCCGTGGGCATCAAGATATTCGGCTCTGATCTCGCCGAGCTCGAGCGAATCGGCAAGCAGGTTGAACAGGCGGTTCAGTCTGTTCCGGGAACGCGCAGCGCCTTCGCCGAGCGCGCCGTGTCCGGCTACTATCTCGATATAGAAATAGACCGTGCGGCCGCTGCCCGGCATTCGGTAAATGTCGGCGATGTGCAGGCAGTGATAGCGACCGCAATCGGTGGAATGGCGGTGACGCAGACCGTGGAAGGGCGCGAGCGCTACGGCGTGCGCCTTCGTTATCCGCAGGAGCTGCGCAACACGCCTGAACGGCTCGCTTCCGTACTGGTTCCGATCAGCCACAGCCTGCAGGGATCGTCGGCGTCTGGTGGAATGGGTTCGCCCGGCGGTGGACCGTCGGGCGGCGCCGCGCAGATCCCGCTCGGCCAGATCGCGACGATACGCCGCGTTGCGGGTCCGATGGTCGTGCGCACTGAGGACGCTCTGCCCACTGCGTGGGTGTACGTGGATGTCGCAGGCCGGGACATCGGCAGTTACGTCGCGGAAGCACAGCGTGTCGTCGCATCCCGGGTGACGCTTCCACCGGGCTATACGCTGACCTGGAGCGGCCAGTACGAATACATGGAGCGCGCAAAGAAGAAGATGATGCTGGTCGTGCCCGCCACGCTCGCGATCATCGTACTGCTGCTTTACTTCAATTTTCGAAGTGTGCCCGAGACTGCCATTGTGATGCTGTCACTGCCGTTCTCTATAGTCGGCGGCATGTGGTTCATCTGGGCGCTCGGTTACGACTGGTCGGTGGCTGTGGCGATCGGGTTCATCGCGCTGGCTGGTGTTGCGGCGGAGACGGGGGTCGTGATGCTGATATATCTCGACCAGGCGTGGGAGGCGGCGGTTGCCGCAGCCCGGGACGAGGGCCGCCGGCCTTCGCTCCGCAACCTCTACGACGCCGTGATGGAGGGAGCCGTGGGACGCGTGCGCCCGAAATTGATGACCGTGACCGCGATCATGGGAGGGTTGCTTCCCATTCTCTGGGGTAGCGGGACCGGTGCGAGCGTGATGAAGCGCATCGCCGCGCCGATGATCGGCGGGATGGTCTCCAGCACTGTACTGACGCTGCTCGTCATTCCGGCGGTGTACACGCTCTGGAAAGAGCGAGAGCTCGCGGCTGCTTCGCCAACGCCTGCGCCTGAAGGCCCGGCAACCCCTGATGAAAAGGAAGGCCAGGAGCGGTGACCTCCCCGTGAAAATCCTTGTTCTCAACGCCGGCTCTTCGACTCTAAAGTTTCAGCTCATCGAGACGGATGAAGCTACCATCGCGAACAACGCGGAGCACAAGCTCGCGCGCGGTCAGATCGAGCGAATCGGAGGCGAAGCAGTCATAACGCTGGAAGCAGGCGGGCACAGCAGCAAGAGCGCAGCACCGCTTCGAGACCATGCGGCAGCCGTCGAGCACGTCGTCTCCTGGCTCCGTAGCGACAGCTTTCCGGACACAAAGAGCCCGGCCGTAGTAGACGCCGTCGGACATCGGGTCGTCCACGGTGGGGAGCGGTTCGCGCAATCCACGCGCATCGACGACCAGGTGCTCGTCGAGCTTCAGGACCTCATCGATCTCGCCCCCCTCCACAATCCAGCTAACATCACGGGGATAACGGCCGCTCGCGCGGTGTTCGGACGCAGCATTCCGAACGTCGCGGTTTTTGACACGGCGTTCCACCACACGCTGCCCGAGACGGCTTATATCTACGCGATACCCTACCAGCTCTACCGGCGGTACCGCGTCCGCCGGTACGGCTTTCACGGTACTTCGCACAGGTATGTATCCTACCGTTACCGGCAGCTCACCAACCGCACGCGGGAGGGGACGCGAATCATTACCCTCCACCTTGGCAACGGCGCCTCCGCCTGCGCCATCGCGAAAGGACAATCCGTCGACACCTCGATGGGTTTCACTCCCCTCGAGGGACTCGTCATGGGAACGCGCTCGGGCGATCTCGATCCGGCTATCGTCGACTTCATCGCCTCGAAGGAAGGCCTCTCGTTGCGCGACGTGGACTCGCTCCTCAACAAGCAGTCGGGTCTTCTCGGAGTTTCCGGCCTCACGGGTGACATGCGGGAGCTGCTCGCCGAGGAGGCCGAGCACAATGACAGGCGGGCCAGGCTCGCAATTGATCTGTTCTGCTATCGTGCGAAGAAATACATCGGCGCCTACGTCGCCGCACTGAATGGCGCCGATGCCATCGTGTTCACCGGCGGCATCGGTGAAAATTCTCCCGCGATACGAGCGCGCATCTGCAAGGATCTGGGGTGGCTCGGCATCGAGGTAGACGACGGGCTCAACGCCGGAATCGCCGACGGCACCGAGGGTCGCATTGATCGGACCGGCTCGCGCGTCGAGCTGTGGGTGATTCCGACCGACGAGGAGCTGCTCATAGCGCGCGACACGTGGAGAGTCGTTTCCGGAGTTCCGGCTCCCTTCTGACAGCCGCTTTCGGAACGAATCATTCGGCTCCCCTCATCGCCCCGCGTGCCCGACCGAGATGACGAGATGTCGTGAGGACTCTTGCCAGACGGAAATACATCACTACGAGCACCGGGAACATCAGAAGTGTCGGAAGCGTCGGCCACTGAAGCACAAAGCCGGTCATTATGAGGATGAACGCGGCATACTGCGGGTGCCGAATCCGCGCGTAGGGGCCTGTGACCGCGAGATTTTCACTTCGCTGCGCCGCGTAGAGGACATTCCACGCGGCGGCGAGAAGCCAGAACCCCGAGAAAATGACGAAGATCGCGGAATTGATCGCGACGAGCGTCCAGAGCCCGTAGGCAGGCATGCTGTCTGACATGGAGATTACCAGCCCACGCGGCTCGGGCGAACGGAACCGTTCCCGGTCTGGCCCGCGCCGAGGTTCTGAGCTTCGCCATGGCTCCCAATGCCGGCTGTCGCGTCAGTGGTCTGGTGACCTCCATGCCCGCCGTGTCCTCGATCGGGCGGCGTTTTCATGCATCGTCTGGTCCTCGACTATTACTGTGTGCTGACCATGGGTTCGCCCTTCACCTCCGCCCGCCGTGTGGACTGAAGCGCAAGCTTCGAGAGTGAGCTCTGACTTACGCCGACGGGACCGAACGCGCGGCCACATTGCCGTCGCAAAGTCGATTGTACGTCCACCCGGCGATCGCAAAAACGACGAACGCCGTAATCGCCCAGAAGCAGAAGCCGAGCACGTAGGATGTCCAGGAAAGAGTTTGCGCCTTGCCTTGGAGGGTCAGATGCACCGCGTTGTCCGGTGTCGCCCCGGAAGGTGACGGCGCCGACCGCCTGCCCCTACCCTCACCCGGCATTCAGGTAGCCTTCAGGATTCAGCAGAGCCTTCACCGCGAACCATGAGCCGAAGGAGACGGGCAACATGTCGGATGCTTCAGCTCAAGACCTGCCCATGCACCGACGCCAATTCCTGAAGTGGCCGAGAGACATTGCCGAGAATTCCATGACGCACTCCGAACGGCACGCTTGTGCACACTCACCTCGATCCACGGAGCTTCACATGTCGCACTATCGAACCGTTCTCAACCTCGCAGTGACCGCCGCGCTTGCGATCGCCGCGCCCGTCGTCGCACAGCAGCCGGGGATGATGCAGGGGACGCAACAGCAGCACATGCAGCAGCACATGGGGCAGATGCAGGACATGATGCGTCAAATGTCCGACATGTCCCAGCGCTCACAGCAAATGAAACAGCAGATGGGACAGATGCAGGGCGGGCAGATGAGCGGCGGACACATGGCAATGCCGCAGATGGCCGATCACATGACAGCCATGACGACGCAGATGAAGGGGCTCATGGGGCAGATGCAGACGATGATGAAGGATCAGCAGATGATGAAGGACCGCGCGATGCAGCACGACATGGGCAACATGCACGAGCACATGGCGGCGATGTCCAAGGACATGGGCAAGATGCTCCAGACGATGGAGCAGATGCAGAAGCGGATGGGGACGAGCCCACCGCAACCAAGGAAGCCGTAAGCCAGGAGACACCGATGTCGAACGTCGCGTGCTGTGCGCGGCGCCTTGCGCTCGCGGTCGGGGTGTTGGCAGTTGCGGCCGTGGCGGCCCCCGCGCAGTCGCTCTCCTACCTCGGAGGGCTGCAATACGCCACCGGCGATTTCATCTTCACGCAGCGTACGTGGAGTACCTATCTCTCGAACGGACTCTCGTGGTCGGCGGGCCGATTCCGGGCGTCGGCGAGCGTGCCTCTGGTGATGCAACCGGCGGGATGGCTGCAGTACAGCGGGACCGGCATGATGGTGCCCACGGGTGGGATAGCGGGAAGCGCGGGAGGCCCAACGAGTAGTAGTTCAGGCATGGGGAACGGGATGCACGGTGGGACCATGACGCCCTCGAGCGACATGCCGTTCAGTAGAGTCGGCATCGGCGATCCCATTGGCCGAATTGACGTGGCGCTATCGCGGGGTGACGCCGAACATCCCGTGGTGAGTCTCGTGGGCGCGGCGAAAGCGCCGCTCGCGGACGTGAACCGTGGATTCGGCACAGGCGAATGGGATGTCGGCGCCGGACTGTCCAGCGCGGTGAAATTTGGCAGCATCTCCGTGTTCGCTGAAGCCGTGTATTGGAGACTCGGGAATCCTCCCGGCGCCTCGCTGCGCAACGCCGTGGCGTATGCGCTGTCGGTCGGGCGAGCATTCCCCCGTAGCCGCTGGTCGGTGCTCAGCACAGTGTCTGGCGCGAGCAGCCTTTGGACGGGGCTCGAGGCGCCGGTGCAGGCGGGGATGGGCGTTGGGTATCTATTCGAATCGGGAAGCAGCGTGTTCGCGACCGCCGCAGCCGGCCTTACGCGCACGGCGCCAGCGATTTCGACAGGACTCGGTTGGCGGGTGCCGCTCGGCAAGACGCGGTAGGTCCTGGAGCTTCGGCAGCCCCGGGCGGCTATTCCCCAAACTGATGGGTTCTGGATTGCGGACGTCAAAGAAATAATGGAGACGCCATGAAGAAAATGTATGCAGTGCTTCCAGCGCCGCTTTTTCTCAGCGGCTGCATGGTGCTCGGTATGGGAGGAATGGGGCTCGCCGGGGGCGGCGGCATGCACGGAGCGTCACATGGTTCCTCCATGAACGGTCAAACACTCGTCAAGGAATCTGTGGTCAACGGGATACGAATCACCGCTGAGTTTCCACAATATGTGTTCGGCGATGAACTGGCCTATAAAGTTACTCTTCGTAATGTTCGCGACAAATCAACTATCTCCGATGCGTCAATTGCATTGATCGTGACGTCGGATGACGATCGCAACCAGGGCTCGCGGTCCGGGGAAGCGGGCTCACATTCCGGACATGGCGATTCATCCACGACTCAGAGTCAGGGCAAGGTGGGGAAAATGAAAGTTTCTCCGGACGAAACTGGTAACGGTACGTATGTGTTCCGTCCATCAATCACAAATGGAGGCGCCTACAAATTTGTTTTTGTCCTGGAAAGAGTTGGCAATGTCACGATAGAACCGCCAATCGAAGTTGAGCAAACCGTTCGACTCGACGGTCAGAGGGATCAACACTCAGGAAATCGCGATCACATGACAGGATCCGGCAGGGCTCCTGCCGTCCTGATCGGCGCCGGCGTCATGGCAATAATGATGCTCTTCATGGTCAGATGATTCCAGCAGCATGCTAACCAACCAGGAAAGCATGTTAGAACCAGCCGATCCCGGCGCCAGCGGCTCCACGCCACATCACCTCACCCCGGACACCGGGTCGGTTAGCCCGGCGCGGGTGCGCTAGTCACATCAGGCGGAGGGCTGGAGGATGTCAACAAGGTCCGCAGTTCCCACTCATTCCCCGGGACGGCCTTCCGTCGTCACGATAGGCACAGCAACGGGGTTGTCTTTCTCATTAGGAGGCTCGACATGTTACCACGCGTGATTTGGGTCATCGTCCCGCTGTTGGCGGGCAGTTTAGTCGCCGGCTGTGGCAGGACGTCTTCGGCTTCAACCGACCACGAGCTCAAGATGGCTCCGATGTCGATGATGCCTGAAGCAGTGCAGAGTGCTGCCGCAGTGACACAGCAGTCATATCAGTTCGCCGTCGCCAACCCCGATGTCATGCAGCACATTCCTTGTTACTGCGGCTGCGGCAGTATGGGGCATACATCGAATTACTCCTGCTACGTCGAGAGCGTTGATGCCAAAGGCAACGTGAACTTCGACTCGCACGCGCTCGGCTGCTCAATCTGCGTAGACATCACGCAAGACGCGATGCGCCTATCAAGACAGGGCCAGAGTCTGCAGGATATCAAGGCCTACGTTCACAAGACTTATAGCCGCTACGGCCCTTCAAACATGTAATCAGAACTCACCACGGAGACACAGCGTGTTAGAAGTCTCGCCGTTCCTTTGAACGTGAAATGGATTACCGGGAATCATGACACGAGCTCGTTTACCACGGCGCTCAATGGTAGTGGGATTGATCGCAATAGCTATTGCGTTCGTCCCAATGCCGACGACGATGGCGGCTCCCACCGATCGTCACTTCCGCATCGAGGCCAGCAGATTTCAATACACGCCCGCAGCGATGACTGTGAACCCCGGCGATCACGTCACGATCGATCTGGTCGCGACTGATGTGGTGCATGGCCTCTACATCGACGGTTACGATCGCAGCGTCGTAGCCGATCCGGGGCAAACGGCGTCGTTGTCGTTTGTGGCCGATCAGGTGGGCACGTTTCGCTTTCGCTGTTCGGTGACGTGTGGCGCGCTGCATCCTTTCATGATCGGCAAGCTGAATGTTGGTAATAACGATCTGCTGTGGCGGGGTCTCGGTCTTGCGATGCTGGCCGCCGTGGCCTCCGTGTGGTTGGCACGCCCCGGGGACAAACGTCAATGACCCGGCACGACGTCAATGAATCGGGTAACCGCGACGAGACGATCATCCCGCTACTGATACGCCCTGAGCCGCAGGCGCGAGAACGCCTGCGGCTCAGGCGTGAACCGCTGCGCGCTCACCGGGGCCTGGATGTGCTGCGCTGGCCGTTGATCAACACCCTGCTGCGCAATCGCTGGCCGCAGTTGATCGTCCGTGGCGTTGCGCTGGCTGGCTTCCTCATCGCAATCATAGCCGGGTTGATCGGCACGCCGGTGGGCAGCCACAACTTCGGCATCGTGGGCGTGTGGATTGCGTGGTGGGCGCTGTTGATGCTGATCGCTGTGCCGGTCTTCGGACGCGGTTGGTGCAGCATCTGCCCCATTCCCATGCCAGGCGAATGGCTGCAAAACGGCGCGATCCTTGGCCCGCAGAAAGGAGGCCTGGGGCTCAATCGCAAATGGCCCAAGCGCTTCAGAAACATCTGGCTGCAGAACCTCGCGTTCACGCTGGTCGCCTTGTTCAGCGCCGTCGTACTCACCCAACCCAGCATCACGGCGATCGTGCTAAGCACCTTCTTGTTCGTCGCTATTGGCACCAGTCTCATCTTTGAGCGGCGCGCTTTCTGCCGCTATCTGTGTCCGGTGGGCGGCTTCATCGGCCTGTATTCGCAACTCGCGCCGGTTGAGATTCGCGTGAAGGACACGGCCGTCTGCGCCGCGCACACCGCAAAATCATGCTACGTGGGCAGCGCCGGCGGCTACGGTTGCCCGTGGTTGTTGTTTCCCGGGGCGCTGACCAAAAACACGTACTGCGGCACGTGTCTGGAATGTATCCGCACGTGTCCGTATGATAACATCGCCTTCAACATCCGATCGTTTGGCGCAGATCTACACAAACCGGCGAACCGCAAACTCGACGAAGCGTTCAAAGCCCTCATCATGCTGGGCGCGGCGATCGTTTATTCCGCGGTCATGTTGGGACCGTGGGGCGCGCTGAAATCGGCCGCTTACAACATTGGTTCAGCGGCGTGGCTGGCATATGCGCTGACGTTCCTCGGCTTCATCTTCGGCGCGTTGCCGGGACTGTATCTGTTGGCCGTCGCGATCGGCCGTAAACTGTCCAAGTCAACAGAGACGTTGAAGAAATCATTCATCGCGTTTGCGTATGCGCTCGTGCCGTTGGGCTTGATGGCCTGGATCGCGTTTAGCCTGTCGTTTGTGTTCAGTAACATCTCATATTTGTGGCCGACGTTGAGCGATCCGTTAGGGCAAGGCTGGAATCTGTTTGGCACGGCGAACGTGAGCTGGCAACCGTATCTCACAGCGATTGTGCCGTTTCTGCAAACGGCCGTATTGATCGGCGGGTTGGTGTGGGCAAGTGTCACGGCGCGTCGCATCGCCGCCGAGAAACAATTGGGGCGCGGCACGATGTTGCAGGCCCTGCCGGTGATAGGCTTCTGTTTCGTCATCACCGCGGGCTTGATGGGGCTATTGATCGCATGAAGGCCGAACGCATTGCGCGACTATTGGTGATCGTGCTGGCGATCGGTTTGCCCGCACTGGTCGCACTCGCCCGATTGGCACCTGGCAGCACGATCGACATACATGGTGTCATGGCGGACGAGGGCGGCTGGACACCGGGCGAACTCACCGCGAAAGCAGGTGTGCCGATCCACCTGCGCTTGACGTCCGATGACGTGATGCACGGCTTCGCCATCGGGAAACGTACCTGGCCGTCGGTCGAGGTAGTGCCGGGCAAGTGGACGACGACGACCGTCGTGTTTGATCGGCCCGGCAAATACACGTTCTATTGCACGCGCTGGTGCGGCCCCAATCACTGGCGCATGCGCGGCACGATCGAAGTGACGGGCGATGAAACACACATGCGCGCTGAAACAACGCCGCTGTTTATCAGGCTGAAACTCGATCTGGATGCGCCGCATCCCACTGACAGGGTGCCGAGTGAGAAGCCGTCGGCATCGCGTGGCACCGCGTTGAACATCAAACCCGATCTCGCCGCCGACACCTATCGGACGCAGAGTCCCGCGCACGTCTGGCGTACATTGCGCGAGCGCGCGACGAGCCAATCGTTGAGCGATCAGCAAGTATGGGATCTCGTGGCCGCCGTGTGGCGCTCCAATACAACCGCCAAGCAACTGGCGGAAGGCCGCAAGTTGTATGAAGAGAACTGCGCCGCCTGTCACGGTGAAACCGGGCGGGGCGATGGGGTCATGGCGACCTCATTGCAGAAGTCCGCGCCGTCTGATATGCCCGGGATGTTGGGGCATGGTACAATATCACCCGTCGATTTCACCAATGCTCGGAACATGCTGGGCGCGAGTTCAACGATTTTGCAAGGCAAGATCATTCGCGGCGGCATGGGTACTGGCATGCCCTACTGGGGACCGATCTTCACCGAATCGCAGATCTGGTCGATAGTCAATTATCTGTGGACGTTTCAGTTTGCTGATCCATGATACAGGAACACACCGTCGGCGATTCGTCGCAAACTGCAGCAAGCAGCCTGCATGCGAGGGCGATCGGTATTCGCAGGCTCCTGCAGCACAGGGATGGAGTTGACCGGGTTGGTGGACACTTCACCCTTTGGGGGAGGAGGAGTCCCAATGCCGACACGCAGATCGTATCCAAACGAGTTCAAAGAACAGCTGGTGGAGCTAGTCCGAGACGTCCGGACGCGCGAGTGAAGCCCGGGAAGTGGAATGAGTATCTGGCCATGCGTGAGGGCATACTGGCGCTGAACGCGAAGCACCGGGATCTCCTGTCGAACGACCTCGGAGCGATAGCGGGGTTGCTGTTCGACGTCGGATCGAAGCGTTACGCACCGCCACCACGAGCGGATGACGCGGAAGCGCGGCGCTCGTGGGAAGCGGACCTCGCACGAGTGCGCGAAGAGGCGGCGAAGTCTGACAAGGCGCTCGCCGCCGCGCGCGAAGGCGACCGAACGCACACCGAGATACAGGGCTGGCTTCGCGACCTTGGCCACGCGTTGGGGTTCGAGGTCTGGGTGGCGAGTAACGACGTCGGCCGCCCGTATGCGGGTGGGCGGCTTGGCGACGGATGTATGAGCGCGCTGCCGGCGACGATCGACAACGCTCCGGGAGCAGAGGCGGTGCGGCTGATTGACATCCTCTGGCTGGAGCGCAGCTCCCGCGGCCGGCGTTCAGCCATGTCGCCGACCTTCGCGTGCGATTCCTTCCGTACGGCGAGCTGGAGCGTCACCGCGACGCGATGGCGAGGTTTAGGCAAGGAATGCGACCGATCGAGGCGCTGGCGAAAGTGCTATAGTAACCTCTCGACCCTCTTCTACCCGTGGCGAATTGGAGCACCAGATGACAACGAGTCGGGAGACCAACAATCTGAATCATTCCATGCTGCGCGAACTCGTCGGCGCGGCGAACGCCATGCCTCTTGCCGACCGGATCACGCTGCTCAAGGCGCTCGTGCCTGGCATAGCGAGAGAGATGACGCCACGTGACTTCGAGGGGCTGATGGTCGAGCTCCGCCTCAAGGGCGAACGCTTTTACGACGCAGTCACCCACCCGGGCGAAGGCCGGGATTCGCGTCACGTCATGGGAGAGCGGGACATAGAGGAGCGATGAGCGCCCAGACGTCACGTTCGCTCGGCTGAGGCGCAGCGAGGTGCCGGACTGAGAGACGAGAAAGCGCTGAAGCATTCGTGGACCTTCAGCGCACGTTCAGGCGATTCTCAGTATGGGCGGCATACGTTGTGCCATTCGCTGCGTGTCGCCGACGAGTCACAGCCGCCGCGTCTACTGTACACGCCCGAAGCGGGAACAACAGCCATGACACCAGAGAAGGGAATCATCCTGGTCACGGGGTCAAACGGATTGATCGGCCAAGCCGTAATGCGGCGATTCGTCGGCCGCTTCACGGACGTCGTGGGCTTCGACCGCAAGGCGCCTGCGCCGCCACCACCCGGTTGTGTGCACGTCGCTGTCGAGATCACGTCCGACGAAAGCGTGCGAGAGGGCCTCCGCATGATTCGCGCGCATCATGGGGAGCGCATCGCGTCCGTGATCCATCTCGCCGCCTATTACGATTTCTTCGGCGAGCCGAGCCCCAAGTACGAGGAAATCACCGTGCAGGGGACCGGTCGTCTGCTGCGGGAGCTCCGCGCGCAGGGCTTTCAGATCGAGCAGTTCGTCTTCTCGAGCACGATGCTCGTCCACCGTCCCGGCGAGCCGGGCGAATTCATCACTGAGGATTGGCCACTCGAGCCCACGTGGGCGTACCCCGAGTCCAAAGTCCGGACCGAACAGATCATCCATGATGGGCGCGGCGACATCCGCACCGTGCTGCTGCGCATCTCCGGCGTGTACGATGACCTCACTCATTCGATCCCGCTCGCGCACCAGATCCAACGGATCTACCAGCGGGACCTGACCAGCCGGGTCTACTCCGGCTCAACCGCGCATGGACAGTCGTTCATGCACATGGACGACCTGATCGACGCTATCGAGCTGGTTGTGGAGCGCCGCACCGCGTTGCCGCCGGAAGTCCCGATCTTGCTCGGTGAACCCGAGGCGCTCAGTTACGATGAGCTGCAGCACACAATCGAACGCCTGATCCGCGAAACGAGCAAGGAAACCATCGAGATTCCCGGCGCGCTGGCGCCGGTAGCCAAGGCGGGTGCATGGGTGCTCGACCACGTCCCCGGTCAGGAAGGGTTCATCAAGCCGTGGATGATCGATCGCGCGAACGACCACTACGACCTCGACATTACGCGGGCCCGTACACTGCTCGGATGGGAGCCGAAGCGTTCGCTGCGCGAGACGCTGCCGAAGATGGTGGCAGCGCTGAAGGCCGATCCGCTCGGCTGGTACCGCGAGAACAAGCTGGAGCCTCCGTCCGAGCTCGAGAAGACAGCCGGAAAGTCCGAGGCGCCGCACCAGGCCGACCACGCCGGCCACGCGCCGATGGCGATGGCGCACGGCCAGGGTGCGCCCTGGGCGCATTTTGCCAACATGACGTTGGGCCTGTGGCTCATCACCAGCGCATTCGCCCTCGGGTACCGCAGCACGGCGCTCCAGCTGAGCGACGTCGTGAGCGGGGCGCTCGTCATTATGCTCGCAGCGCTCTCGCTCTCGCGCCGTCCCTTCTGGAAGCTGTGGGCTCCGTGGGCGAACTCGCTGGTCGGCCTGTGGTTGCTCTTCGCCCCCCTGGTCTTCTGGGCGCCCACGGCCGCCGCCTACTCCAACGACACGCTCGTCGGTGCGCTGGTCGTGGTGTTCGCCATCCTGGCGCCGGGGATGCCGATGCCACCGGGGATGAGCATGGAGCCCGGCCCGGACGTGCCGCCGGGCTGGTCCTACAACCCTTCAAGCTGGCCGCAGCGGGCGCCGATCATCGCGCTCGCGCTCGTCGGCTTTTTCCTCTCGCGGCAGATGGCCGCGTTTGAGCTCGGCCACGTCACCACGCTCACCGACCCGTTCTTCAGGATGGGCACGGAGCGCGTGCTGACCTCCGACGTCTCGCGCGCCTTCCCTATTCCCGATGCGGGACTCGGCGCCATCGCCTACATGGTTGAGTTCCTGATGGGCTTCATGGGCGACAAGCGACGGTGGCGGACGATGCCGTGGATGGTCACGTTCTTCGGAATCCTCGTCGTTCCACTCGGCATCGTCAGCATCACGTTGATCATCCTGCAGCCGCTCGCGGTGGGGGCATGGTGCACGCCGTGCCTCATCGCCGCGGTCGCGATGCTGATCATGATCGCGCTTACCCTCGACGAGGTCGTGGCCATGGGCCAGTTCCTCGTGCAGGCGCGGCGCGAGGGCCAGCCGTTCTGGCGCGTGTTCTGGCTGGGCGGCACGTTGCGCGACCTGCCGGAAGTCGGACCGACGCGCGCGGACGTGGTGAGCGCCAAGGCGATGGTCTGGGGGGTCGCGCTGCCATGGAATCTGCTTCTGTGCGCGGGACTCGGCGTGTGGCTGATGTTCACGCCCTCGGTGCTCGGAAGCGCGGGCACGGCCGCGCACAGCGACCATCTTTTCGGTGCGCTGATCGTGACCATTGCCGTTATCGCCCTGGCCGACGTGGGGCGCGCGGCACGGTTCGTCAACTTGTTTCTCGGTGCGTGGATCATCGCTGCACCATGGCTGCTGGCCGGTGCCAGCTCTGCGTCCACGTGGAGCGACGCGATCGCGGGCGCGGTCGTGATCCTGCTCAGCTTCCCGCGAGGCCGCGTGGGCGAGCGCTATGGCACGTGGGAGCGCTTCATCCGATGACGCGACGCGAGAATCACGACGCGCTCCGAGGAAAGCCCACCCCGGCCATGATCGGCTTCCTGGTCGGAGTTGAGTCTCTGTTGCGCACAGCGCCTCGTTGATTGAATTCGATCTCAAACACTTAAGGAGGAAAAGACAATGGGCTGTTGTAGCGATGTGATGAAACCAATCGAAGCGTCTTCGTGCTGTACCCCGCAAGACACGGCGGCACACGCTGCGCGAGCGATGCGCGATTCAGGTTGCGGCTGCGCGCCCGTGGTTGAGGATACAGAAAACCTCAAGCTGGCCGGCGTCGTCACCGAGCGCGACGTGTGTTGCGGCGTGGCGGCTGAGGACCGCCGTGCTTCCGAAGTTCGCGTCGAAGAGATTATGCGACCCTCGTCTGCTTGTTGTGCCGCAGATGAGCCGGTTGAAGAAACGCGCCGGAAACTCCACGAGCATCGCACGACGAGCTTGCCCGTTGTGGACAAAGCGGGCTGTTGCTGCGGCACAGTCAGCATTCACAGTCTTGAGAGATCATAAAGCACGGGATGACGCCGATGTGTCGCCACGTTTGTCGGGCACGCGGCGAGCTTGCGCCTGGGGCGTGGAAATAAGTTTGAGAAGACCATGTGGAGGAGGCCAGGCATGTCAGCCATGAGCGTGACACCCCAGACGGCGCAGTTCGGAGTGATCGGCCTCGGCGTGATGGGCGAGAACCTTGCGCTCAACATGGAGGACCATGGCTACCGCGTGGCGCTCTGGACCCACACTGAGGGGAAGGTCGAGCGCTTCCTCGAGAACAGCGGCGCGAGCCGGCAGTGGGTCGGCACGCGGACGCTCGAGGAGTTCACGGCGGCGCTCGTTCCGCCCCGCCGCATCCTGCTGATGGTCAAGGCCGGCGAGCCCGTGGACGAGATGCTCGATCGGCTGGCGCCGCTCCTCTCTCGCGGCGATGTGGTGATTGACGGTGGCAACTCATTCTTCCGTGACACGCAGCGGCGCGAGGCCGCCATGCGCGCACGCGGGATCTACCTCGTCGGGATGGGCGTTTCCGGCGGCGAGGAGGGCGCGCGCTACGGTCCGTCGCTGATGCCGGGCGGCGCGCGCGCGGCGTACGATCTGCTGCGCCCGGTGCTCGAGTCGATCGCCGCGAAGACGGAGTCCGGTCCGTGCGTGACCTACGTCGGGCCGGACGGCGCCGGCCACTTCGTGAAGATGGTGCACAACGGCATCGAGTACGGCCTCATGCAGGCAATCGCCGAGGCGTACGACCTGCTCCGCCGGGGGATGGGCCTCCCGGCGGAGGAAGTGGCCGGCATCTTCGCCGGGTGGAACCGCGGGCCCCTCGAGTCCTACTTGATCGAGGTCGCGGCGCAGGTGCTCGGCGCGCGGGATCCCGAGACGGGGAACCCGTTGGTCGAGATGATCCTCGACCAAGCCGGACAGAAGGGCACCGGGAAGTGGACGGCGCAGTCGGCGCTCGACCTCGGCGTTCCGATCCCGACGATCGCGGCGGCGATCGATGCGCGGATGATGTCAGGCATGAAGGGCGAGCGCGTGACCGCCAGCACCTTGCTCGCGAGCGCGACCACGGGCCGCATTACGGGCGACGCGAGCGAAATGGTCGCCGCCGTCCACGACGCCCTCCGCGGTGCGATGGTCTGCGCCTACGCGCAGGGGATGAGCCTGCTCCGTGTGGCCTCCACCGGGTACGGCTGGGGCGTCGACCTGCAAGAGATCGCGCGCATCTGGAAGGGCGGCTGCATCATCCGCGCGCGGTTGCTCGACACGCTCATGCACGCATTCGAGCGCGCGCCCGATCTGCCGAACCTGCTGCTCGACATCGACGTCCGTCCGTTGCTGTCGGAGGCGGAGAGCGGGTGGCGGTGCACGGTGGCGGCGGCGGTCGCGGCGGGCGTTCCCGTGCCGGCGATGTCGGCCGCCCTCGCGTACTTCGACAGCTATCGCAGCGCGCGGCTGCCGCAGAACCTCACGCAGGCCCAGCGTGACTTCTTCGGCGCGCACACGTACGAGCGCGTGGATCGGCCGGACGCCGGGTTCGTGCACACCGACTGGCGAAGTGTGATCGAGCAGTCCGCACAAGGGGAACCGCGATGAGCGTGACCGTGCGGGCTGTCACTCGCGAGACCGCCGAGGATGCGCCGTCTCCGCGTGCCGAGTCGTGCACGGTGATCATCTTCGGCGCGACGGGAGACCTGACGCAGCGGAAGCTCATGCTCGCGCTCTACGGTCTGCAGTGCGTCGGCGAATTGAGCAACCGGTGCGAGGTGATCGGCACGGGGCGGACGCCGCTGTCCGGGGAGGAATTCCGCGCCCGCATGCGCGAGGCCGCCGCGGCGTCGCGGGACGGGAGCGACGCGGACGACCCCCGCTGGCGGGAGTTCGAGCAACGGCTGCGTTACCTCGCCGGCGACCCAAACGACCCCGCCTTCTATCCGGAGCTCGCGGCCGAGCTCGAGGCCCGGCGGCAGGACGGCGCGAGCCCGAACTACCTGTTCTACGTCGCGACCCCGGCCTCGTTGGCGCGGCCGATCATCGAGGGGCTCGGCACCGCCGGCCTGGCGCGCAACGCTCACGGCTGGTCGCGCATCGTTCTCGAGAAGCCGTTTGGCCGCGACCTCGAGTCGGCGCGCGAGCTGAACCTCGTCGTCAACGATGTGTTCCCCGAGGACGCGGTCTTCCGCATCGACCACTACCTCGGGAAGGAGACCGTTCAGAACCTCCTCGTGTTCCGCTTCGGCAACTCGATCTTCGAGCCGGTGTGGAACCGCAACTACGTCGAGTACGTCGAGATCACGGCCGCCGAGGAGCTCGGCGTCGAGCACCGGGCTGCGTTCTACGAGGAGACGGGTGCACTGCGCGACATGGTCGCGAACCACCTGCTGCAGCTCCTGACCCTTACCGCGATGGAGCCGCCCGCAGCCTTCGACGCCGACGCGGTGCGCGGCCAGAAGGTGGAGGTGCTGCGGGCGATGCCGCCGATGACCGTCGAGGAGGTGCTGCGGCGGACAGTGCGCGGCCAGTACAGAGCGGGGACGGTCGGGGGGATACCAGTCCCGGGCTACCGCGACGAGCCCGGCGTGAGCAGGACCTCTCTCGTGGAGACCTTCGCCGCCATCGAGTTTCACGTCGATAACTGGCGCTGGGCGGGGGTGCCCTTCTACGTGCGCGCCGGGAAGCGGCTTGGGCGCAAGATGACGGAGATCATGGTCCACTTCCGGCGGACACCGCAGACGCTTTTCGCGAGCACGCTCGCGGCGGGCAGGGAGCCGAATCTGATCACGCTCCGGATCCAGCCAGGCGAAGGTATCACCATCACCTTCGCGGCCAAGCAGCCCGGCTCGGAGATGCGGCCGCTCCCCGTCGAGGCGGAGTTCGCCTACGCGAAGAGCTTCCCGTCGGAGCTGCCGGACGCGTACGCGACGCTCCTGCTCGACGCGATGCGCGGCGATGGGACGCTCTTCACGCGCCGCGACGAGGTGGAGGCCGCGTGGCGCATCATCACTCCGATCGAAGAGGCCTGGGCGCGCCTCCCTCCTCCACCCTTCCCGAATTACGCCGCCGGGAGCGACGGGCCTGCGGAGGTCCAGGCGCTGATGCACGGCCGCGCCTGTCACGCGTGGTGCGCAATCGAACCGACGGCTTGTCCGGGATCGCCCGGCTCATGAGCGCGCCCCGGCGGCAGGGACGTTACGCACTCGACCCCGACGTACTCTCCGGCTCCCCGCCGGCCGACCTGGCCATCGCCGGCATCGGCGACCTGCTGGCCTACGATCTGCCTACGTTGCTCGACGCGGCCACCGGCGTGGCCGCGACGCGCAGGAGGGACGCATGCACCCGACCCAACGACTCCCAACAGGAACCACGGACGGGCGGTCTTATCACGGGAGTCGACCCATGAAATCTGCGTTGCCCTGCGTCCTGACGATCAACGGCGGCTCGTCGAGCATCCGATTCGCGGTGTATGAGGCAGGCGACACGCCGCGGCGGCGGCTCGATGGGAAGATCGATCGCATCGGTTTGAGCGGCACGAATTTGATCGTCAACGATCCGGCTGGAACACCGCAGGTCTCCCGCCGCCTTGCCGCAGCCGACCACCGAACGGCGGTAGGTTTTCTGCTGGACTGGCTGGAGGCGCAGCCGGTCTTCGCGTCGGTGAAAGCGGTGGGACATCGCGTGGTGCATGGCATGAAGCATTCCGAACCGGAGCGGGTCACGCCGACGCTACTCGCGGAACTGCACCGCATCACGCCGTATGCCCCCGATCACCTGCCGCGCGAGATCACACTGATCGAGGCGTTCAGGCGGCGGCATCCAAAACTGCCCCAAGTGGCGTGCTTTGACACCGCGTTTCACCGCACCATGCCGCGGGTCGCCAAGTTACTGCCGATCCCGCGGCGCTATGCGGCCGAGGGCGTCGAGCGCTACGGCTTCCACGGCCTGTCCTACGCCTCTTTGATGGAGGAACTCGGCCGCCTCGATCCCGCGGCCACGAAGGGTCGTGTGATCCTCGCGCATCTCGGCAATGGCGCCAGCCTGGCCGCCGTGCGCCACGGCAAGAGCATCGACACCAGCATGGGCTTCACGCCCACGGCAGGATTGGTGATGAGCACGCGCACGGGAGACCTGGATCCCGGCCTGGTATACTACCTGGCACGCACCGAGCGCATGAGCGCGGCGCGATTTCAGCAGATGGCGAACCACGAATCCGGGTTGCTTGGAGTTTCCGGGACCAGCTCGGACCTGCACGACTTGCTTGCGCACGAAGCCGGTGACGGGCGGGCGGCGGAAGCCGTGGCGCTGTTTTGTTATCAGGCCAAAAAGTGGATCGGCTCCTTCGCTGCCGCGCTCGGTGGATTGGACACGCTCGTCTTCGCAGGCGGCATCGGCGAAAACGCGCCGCTTATCCGGGAGCGGATCTGCGATGGACTCGGCTTTCTCGGCATCGAACTACACCAGAAGCGCAATGCGAAGAACGCACCGGTGATTTCGCCGGACGCCGGTCGCGTCATTGTACGGGTCATCCGCACGGACGAGGAGCTCATGATCGCGCGGTCGGTCATCCGCGTCCGCAAGCTCGGCTCAATTCGGGGAACATGAAGCATGAGAACCAAGGATAAGCGGCCCGACGGCCAGCGGCCTGAACCGCCCCTATGAAGACCACCCTGAAACGTCCACTCGCTGAGCGGCGCCATCACCCCGGAAGTCATCGACGTTCCAGCTGTTCTGCACGCGCCGCGGGCCGCCTTTCCTCCAAGAGTGATTCATGATTTCTGACGGTACCTCGATCCAGACCCCACATCCCTTTGACGCGGCGCGCACGTCGAAATGGAACGACGCGGTGGATGTATGACGTTGGACCGTCAGCTCGTGTTGCTGCTTGTTCTCCCGATTCCGATTGCGTCCATCGCGTGGACCGTGACGCACGAAGAAATGTTTCGCGAGCCTCGCGAGTGGTGCGCCGCGAAAAGCAAAACGTGCCGGCGCCTATACTTGCGCAAGTTCTTCTACCTGTTCACGTGCGAGTATTGCTTCAGTCACTACGTCACCGCCCTCTTCCTGTTCATCACCCGTTACAAGCTGCTGTTCGATGACTGGCGAGGCTATCTCGTCGCAGGTTTCTCGCTGGTAGGGCTGGCCAACGTCTACATGAGCTTCTTTGGCAGCTTGCGCCTGGAGATTCGGGAAGATCGGATGGAAATCGCAGCAGCGGAGTCGAGAGAACGCACTGAAGTCAGGAATGCGCAGAACGACCCCGAAAATCTGCGTGGCCCTGCGTCGTGAAACCCAACACACTCACGCCGGAACTGCTCCACCAGATGGACGCCTACTGGCGCGCCGCCAACTATCTGTCGGTCGGCCAGATCTATCTGTACGACAATCCGCTGCTGAAGCGGCCGCTGACGCTTGCGGATGTGAAGCACATGCTGCTCGGACATTGGGGCACGACCCCCGGGCAGAACTTCATTTATGTGCACTTGAACCGGGTCATCAAGAAATACGACCTCGATATGATTTACGTGTCGGGCCCCGGGCATGGTGGCCCGGCCGTGGTGGGCAACACGTACCTCGAGGGCACGTACAGCGAGGTCTATCCCGACATCAGTCAGGATGAGGCCGGGCTGCGGAAGCTCTTTCTTCAGTTTTCGTTTCCCGGCGGCATTCCCAGTCATGCTTCACCGGAGACGCCTGGCTCCATTCACGAGGGCGGCGAGTTGGGCTATTCGCTCAGCCATTCGTTCGGGGCCGTGTTCGACAATCCCGATCTCGTCGTCGCCTGCGTCGTCGGCGATGGCGAAGCGGAAACCGGACCGCTGGCCACGGCGTGGCACGCCAACAAGTTTCTCGATCCGGCCACCGATGGCGCGGTGCTGCCGATCCTGCATCTCAACGGCTACAAGATTGCCAACCCGACGATCCTCGCGCGCATCACCCACGAGGAATTGGAACAGCTGCTGCGCGGCTACGGGTGGACGCCGTATTTCGTCGAGGGGCATGAGCCCGCGTTGATGCACGAGGCCATGGCCGTGACGCTCGACACGGCGGTGGAGCAGATCAGGCAGATCCAGCAGGACGCGCGCGTGAACGGCAATACCGTGCGTCCGCGCTGGCCGATGATCGTCCTCAATTCGCCCAAGGGCTGGACGGGGCCGAAGATGGTTGATGGCCAGCAGATCGAAGGCACGTTCCGTTCGCACCAGGTGCCGCTCTCTGATCCGGCCACGCATCCCGAACACCTCGAGCTGTTGCAGGATTGGCTGAAGAGCTACAAGCCGGAACAGCTCTTCGATGAGCAGGGACGTCTAAGACCGGAACTGGCGGACCTTGCACCCAAGGGCGACCGACGCATGGGGGCGAATCCCCACGCCAACGGCGGCCTGCTGCTCCGCGACCTGCGGATGCCGGATTTCCGCGACTACGCGGTGGACGTACCCTCGCCGGGGGTGCTCGGCATCGGCGACACGCATGTGCTCGGGCGTTTTCTGCGTGACGTGATAAGACTGAACGGGGAGCAGCGCAATTTCCGCATTTTTGGTCCCGACGAAACGCTCTCTAACGGCTTGGAAGCCGTGTTTGAGCAGACCAACCGCCAATGGGACGCCGCGATCGCGCCGAACGACGAATTTCTCGCGCCCAGTGGTCGCGTGATGGAAATGCTCAGCGAGCACCAATGCGAGGGCTGGCTCGAGGGCTACCTGCTCACCGGGCGGCATGGACTCTTCAACTGCTACGAAGCGTTCATCCACATCGTCGATTCGATGTTCAACCAGCACGCAAAGTGGCTGAAGGTCACATCACATCTGCCGTGGCGGCGGAAGATCGCCTCGCTGAACTACCTGCTGGCCTCGCACGTCTGGCGCCAGGATCACAACGGCTTCACGCATCAGGATCCCGGTTTCATCGACCTCGTCATGAACAAGAAGGCCGAGGTCGTGCGTGTGTACCTGCCGCCGGATGCAAACTGCCTGTTGTCGGTGATGGACCACTGCCTGCGCAGTCGACATTACGTGAATGTCGTGATCGCGGGCAAACATCCCGCGCCGCAATGGCTGACGATGGACGCCGCCGTCAAGCACTGCACTGCGGGCATCGGCATCTGGCAGTGGGCCAGCAACGACCAGGGCGTTGCGCCCGACGTGGTCATGGCCTGCTGTGGCGACGTGCCCACGCTGGAGACGCTTGCCGCCGTGTCCATTCTGCGCGAGCATCTGCCCAACCTGAAAATCCGTGTGGTCAATGTCATCGACCTCATGAAGCTACAGCCGCAAATCGAGCATCCGCACGGGTTGAGCGACATGGATTTCGACGAACTGTTCACCAGGGACACGCCGGTCATCTTCGCCTTTCATGGCTACCCATGGTTGATCCACCGGCTGACATACCGCCGCACCAACCACGATAACATTCACGTCCGCGGTTACAAGGAAGAGGGCACCATCACCACGCCCTTCGACATGACGGTGCTCAACGATCTGGACCGCTTCCACCTCGTGATGGACACCATCGACCGCCTGCCGCAGACCGGCGACACGGGCATCTACTTGAAGCAGCAGCTCAAGGACAAGCTGATCGAGCACAAGCAATACATCAACACATTCGGACAGGACATGCCGGACATCCGCAATTGGAAGTGGGGCGCGACCAACGCAGGCATCCCGGCGTAAACCGGGCAGGCGCCAGTGCGTGGGCCATCTGAAGACAATTAAGGAGACGCGATGAAAACGAGCGTTATTGAAGTGCACGACATGCTATCTGTATTGAGCGTCGACGAAGTGGAAAAGCGGCTTGGCGAGGTGCCGGGTGTCGAAAGCGCCACCGTGAATTTCGCTGCGGGAAACGCCACCGTGCGCTACGACGAAACCCGACTCAGAGTCGCCGATATCAAGGTGATCGTGCACCAACGCGGGCATCAGTCCGCAGACGAATCCCTACCCAATCATGTGAGCGAACACGAGCCCACACGCGAGCGTGCTGTAGTGCCAACGCCGGACGCTGCGCCGGCCTCCGCTTCAATCCCAGCAGCCACTGTACCCCAAGCTTCCACGGTCGCACCCGCCGCCGTACCCGCGCCCGCCGCTTCCGCAGGCGGCGGATGATTCAACCATTCGTTCGCGGCTTGCCGTCGACACGTCACTGCGCCAGTTCGTTCTCGACATAATCGACTTCATGCCGACCGAGCATCGCGAAATTATGCGCGCGATGTTGCCGCCAGTTTCTGCCAAGACCGGAGTTCCCTCAACCCTCACACCAGCGAAGAAACCCATGACCAAATCTACGCCGAAAGCACCGTCCAAGCCTGCTGCCAAGAAGGATTCAATGGCGGGAATGGATCACAGCAAGATGCCTGGGATGAAAATGCCCGCCGACACGGCGAAGACACCGCTGGCGAAGAAGTCGACTGGGCGTGGAGGGTGAAAGCGACGGCCAATATGGTTGTGAAGGGTGCGAAGACAGTTAAGGAGGTACGATGAAAACGAGCGTCATTGAAGTGCACGACATGCTATCGGTATTGACCGTGGACGAAGTGGAAAAGCGGCTTGTCGATGTGCCGGGTGTCGAAAGCGCTACAGTGAATTACGCTGCGGGAAACGCCACAGTGCGCTACGACGAAACCCGACTCAACGTCACCGATATCAAGGTGATCGTGCACCAACGCGGGCATTACACCGCGGGCGAATCCCTACCCAAGGATGCGAGCGAAGACGAGCCCGCTCTCGAGCGCGCTGTAGTGCCAACGCCGGATGCTGCGCGAGCCTCCGCTATGACGCCCGCGGCCGCTGAGCCTCAAACGGCCCCTCTCGCGCCGGGTGCCATCCCCGCGCCGACCGCTCCGGCAGTCGACGAACAACACGAAAGAGCGGCGTCCGGCGCGCCGCCTTCAACCCCCGCACCCGCTGGGCCACACGCTTCCCCGGACGCGACCGCCGCCGCACCCACGCCGACCGTCCCCGCAGCCGACAGCCACAAGGGCCACGCGGCGCCTGGAGCGCTGGCCGCGATGCCGGCAGACATGGCTCATGAGATGGGCCATGGCGGCGAGGACCTGCCGGCCATGGTCCGCGACACGCGCAACCGTTTCTGGATCTGCCTGATCTTCACCGTGCCAATCTTTGTCTACGCCCCAATGGGAGGCTTCTTCAAGCCGCCGGCGCCGCCGTTCGGGCTGGAGCTCAACCTGTGGCTGTTCTTCTTCGCAAGTGCCGCGATTCTCTATCCAAGCTGGCCGTTCTTCGTCTCCGCCTGGCGTGCGCTCAGGACGGGCACCCTGAGCATGGCGGTGCTGGTCGTGTTGAGCGTCGGTACCGGGTATCTCTTCAGTATCGGCACCACTTTCTTCTTCAAGGAGGGCGGGCAGTTCTTCGAAGCCGCAGCCGTTTTGCTGGTGTTCATCCTGCTCGGCCACGGGCTGGAAATGCGGGCCCGTGCCGGTGCGTCGTCCGCCATCAAGGCGCTGATGAATCTCACTCCGGCGAAGGCCTCTGTTATTCGCAACGGCGCCGAGATTGAAGTTCCGACGGCGGAGGTGTTGGCCGGCGAGATCGTCGTGATCCGGCCGGGCAGCAAGATTCCGGTCGACGGCACGGTGGAGACCGGTGAATCACTGGTCGACGAGTCGATGCTCACCGGCGAGTCGATGCCGGTCCAGAAGGGGCCGGGCGCCACGGTGATCGGTGCGACCATCAACAAGAGCGGCAGCTTTCGCTACAAGGCGACGAAGGTCGGGGCCGACTCGGCGCTGGCGCAGATCGTAAAACTGGTGCAGGAGGCGCAGAACTCAAAGGCGCCGGCGCAACTCCTGGCGGACAAGGCCGCGCAATGGCTAGTGATTGCCGCGATCGTCATCGGTCTTGTGACCTTTGCGGTGTGGTTCTGGTGGATCGGACAGCCGCTGCTGTTCGCGGTGACACTGACCATCACGGTCTTCGTGATCGCGTGTCCGGATGCGTTGGGACTCGCGACGCCTATGGCGGTGATGGTGGGAACGGGCCTCGGCGCCGTGAACGGCATCCTGTTCAAAAACGCCTCTGCGCTCGAAGACGCCACGAAGCTCAACGTCATCGTCTTCGACAAGACCGGTACGCTCACCGTCGGCCAGCCGGAGGTCGTGGAGATCGTGACGGCGGACGGGGTCACCGAGGACGTGGTGCTGACTGCGGCCGCGGCCGTCGAGCAGGGGTCCGCCCATCCGCTGGCCCAGGCAATCCTGCGTCGGGCGACTAACCTCACCGTCGCGGCACCGACAGGATTCGAAAGCCTCGACGGCATGGGCGCGCGCGCCGAGACCGCTGGGGGCACGGTGTTCCTCGGCAACCGGCTGCTGATGGATACGCAAAAACTCGCGCTCGGTCGCCTGGAAGCCGAAGCCTCCCGCCTGCAGGGGGACGGCCGCACCGTCGTCCATGTATCTCAGGCGGCTCGCGTGATTGGCCTCATCGCCATCGCCGATGCGATCAGGCCAACTTCCAAGGCAGCGGTGGCAAAGCTGCGCGAACGCAGCATCGAGGTGGTGATGTTGACCGGCGACAACGCGGCCACGGCCAAGCGCATCGCCGCGGATCTCGGCATCGACAGCGTGTTGGCCGACGTGCTACCGGGCCAGAAGGCCGAGAAGGTGAAGGAGCTGCAGGCCACGGGGAAGAAGGTCGGGGTGGTGGGCGATGGTGTCAACGACGCGCCAGCGCTAACCCAGGCCAACGTGGGGTTTGCCATTGGCGCCGGCACCGACGTCGCGATGGAAAGCGCCGATGTAGTGCTGATGAAGAGCGACCCATATGACATCGTCGCCGCGATCGAGCTGTCGCGCGCAACGTTGCGAAAGATGCACCAGAATCTTTGGTGGGCGGTGGGCTACAACGTGATCGCGTTCCCGCTCGCTGCGGGCGTCTTGTACCCATTCGTACTGAGTCCGGAGGTCGCGGCGCTGTCAATGTCCGGCAGTACCCTCTTGGTGGCGAGCAATGCGCTGATGCTGAAGCGCACCGAGCTGGCAAGTATTCGTCAGCCTGGCAAGACAGCGGCACCCGGGGCGCCCGACGCGGCAGCCAGTGAGCCGAGCGTCTTCGGTCCAGGAGCTGCCGCAAAGTGAATGCGGCGGCGTCATCGACTCATCGCGTGATGTGGAGTATCTCTCAATGAGGACCACAGGCATCTTGCTCGCCGCCGTTCCGGCTAGATGGATCGCAAGGACGGGCGCTCGCGGTGCCTATGAAAAGGAAGGTCGGCGATGAAGACGAACGATCTGGAAAGCACGATCGGGGTGCTCATGGCGACCGGCCGGGGTATCCTCGCCGCCGACGAGAGCCAGGCGACGATCGCCAAACGCTTCGAGGCGTTGGCCATCGAGCCCAGTGAGGAGAACCGGCGGCGCTACCGGCAGCTGTTGTTCACTGCGCCAGGTCTGAATGAGTTCATCAGTGGCGTGATCCTGTTCGACGAGACGCTGCGTCAATCTGCCGACGACGGCCGGCGGTTCGTGGAGGTCCTGGTCGGAAGCGGTATCACTCCGGGGATCAAGGTCGACCGGGGCGCGAAGCCGTTGGCGGGAGCGCCGGGCGAGCGCGTCACCGAGGGCCTCGATGGCCTGCGGGAGCGGCTGGAGGAATACCGGACGCTGGGCGCCCGCTTCGCCAAGTGGCGCGCCGTGATCGACATTGGTGACGGCCGGCCCAGCGGCTACTGCCTCGACACGAACGCCCACGCGCTCGCGCGGTACGCGGCGCTGTGTCAGGAGGCGGGGCTGGTCCCGATCGTGGAGCCCGAGGTTCTCATGGACGGGGCGCATTCGGTCGATCGCGCCTTCGAGGCGACGGAGGCGACGCTCGAGCGCGTCTTCATCGCGCTCCGGGCCCAGCGCGTCGTCCTCGAGCACATCCTGCTCAAGCCCAACATGGTCCTGCCCGGGACCGACTCCCCGCGGCAGGCCAGCGTGCGCGAGGTCGCGGAGGCGACCGTGCGGTGCCTGCGCCGGACAGTGCCGGCGGCGGTGCCGGGAATCGTCTTCCTCTCCGGCGGGCAGGACGCGCAGGCTGCGACGGCGCACTTGAATGCCATGAATGCGATGCCGACAGCCCACCCGTGGCCGCTCAGTTTCTCCTTTGCGCGGGCGCTCCAGGCGCCCGCGCTGGATGCCTGGCGGGGAGAGCCGAGCAATGTCCCGGCGGCGCAGCGGGCCTTCCTTCATCGCGCCCGCTGCAACAGCGCGGCCCGCGAGGGACGGTACACCGCCGAGTTGGAGCAGATGGTGGACGCGCCGGCCACGGAGAAATCGATATGAGCCACAGAAAGCCAACCACCAATGTCGACCTGGAAAAGCTCCAGCACGAATCGTTCAACTATTTCCTGTATGAGGCGAACGCCGCCAACGGGCTGGTGATCGACAAGACAGCGCCGGACTGGCCCGCGAGCATCGCCGCTATCGGCCTCGCGCTGGCGGCATATCCCGTTGGGGTCGAGCGCGGGTATATGTCGCGTGCCGCCGCAGTCGAACGAACGCTCACGACGCTCAGGTTCTTCTGGAACAGCCCGCAAGGCCCGGAGCCTGACGCCACCGGCTACAAAGGCTTTTACTATCATTTTCTCGACATGCAGACCGGCCGGCGCGCCTCGCAATGCGAGCTGTCAACGGTGGACAGCACGTTTCTGCTGGCGGGCGCCTTGACGGCGGGGCTTTATTTTGCCGCGGATACGTCCGACGAGCGAGAGATCCGCTCCCTGGCCGACGCACTTTATCGCCGTGCCGATTGGCAATGGGCGCAAGATGGAGGCTCGACCGTCACGCACGGCTGGACGCCCGAAAACGGCTTTCTCAAATACCGATGGGAAGGCTACGATGAGGCGATGCTGCTGTATGTGCTGGGCCTCGGCTCGCCCACTCATCCGCTGCCGGAGACCAGCTACTCAGCGTGGTGTTCCACGTATGAGTGGAAAGGTATTTACGGACAGGAATATCTTTACGCCGGGTCATTGTTCATCCATCAGCTCTCGCATATCTGGATCGACTTTCGCGGGATTCAGGACGCCTTTATGCATGAGCAGGGCATCGATTATTTCGAAAACAGCCGCCGTGCCACGTATGTGCAGCAAGGATACGCGATCGACAACCCGCTGAAGTTCGAGGGATACGGCCGCGATTGCTGGGGAATCAGCGCCAGCGAAGGTCCGGGTCCAAAGACCATGCGTGTCAACGGCATCGAGCGGCAGTTCTTCGATTACGTGGGGCGAGGCGTACCATACGGACCGGACGACGGCACCATCGCACCGTGGGCCGTGGTGGCGTCGTTACCGTTCGCGCCCGAAATTGTGTTGCCCACGCTCGGCTATTGTATCCACGAGGCCAAACTGACAGAGTCGAATCTGTACGGATTCAAGGCGTCCTTTAATCATACCTTTCCGGAGAAATCGGGCAATCCCCACGCCTGGGTATCGCCGTGGCATTTCGGGCTCAACCAGGGTCCGATCGTTCTGATGATCGAAAACCATCGCACGGGCTTATTGTGGCGATTGACGCGACACTGCCCGTATCTCGCCAGTGGCTTGCGGCGAGCGGGGTTTGCCGGGGGCTGGCTCTGACTCTCAGGTTCCGATGCGATACGTTCGGCGTTCTCAATGTAGGTGGTGAAGACGTTGTTCAACGGCACTCCAGCCTCGGGCTGCCTTACTGGCTCGTGCCCCGTAGCGTCGGCAGCGCGGTGGGCGACGGCAAGGCGGGCCGCCCCACTCCGTGGTCAACCACCGAGTGAAGGGTCAAGTCCAGATCGCGGGTGAGAATCACGCGCTGAGGCCGGATTGACCCCGCCGCCAGGATAGAAGTCCGTGACTCTCAACGTAGCTACGACGTTCAACGCGTCTGCGCCACGCTTTCAGTCCAGGCGAAGTGCTCATAGACACCGCTCCAGTAGAGCCCGAACGCCGTGCCGAACAGGAGCTCCTCGAGCGGAATACCACCAAACAGAACGCCGCTCAGCGCTTGCAGATTCCAAACCTGCTCGATGTATCCCGGCGCAAACCATTTGAGCCCCAACATGAAGACGGCGTAGAACCCGAGAAAGAGCGCTCCACAGACGAGCGTCTTCTTCGCGAGGCGCGGACGACAGATTACTGACGCCGTGCTGCCGAGCACCAGCGCTGTGATCGCTGGATAGATCGAGTTCCATGGCAGGAGAGCGAGCGGGACGAACGCGGCAAAGGGAACGAGCAAGGCGATCGTATGGAATCGATGTAGCGGCGTGGTCCGCTGCTCGGTCGGGACAGGAACCAGATGCGTCCGGGTCAGCGCATTGTACAGAACGACGCCAACGCCGCCGATCGCGAACGAGAAGATCACGCTTTCAATATCAAACCCCGTGCGCTGCACCAGGTCGAAGAGACTGGGCGGATTCCAGTACCCCGGAACGAAGATCGGCTCGGTCAGCCCGAGCACAGCCGTCGCGAGGCTCGCACGCCACATGACTGTGCGCAAGAGCGGGTTGGACAGGTACAGCGCGATCCACGGGAGGAGAAACGCGCTCGACCAAATCAACCACACGTAGTGATACCTCATGGATATCTCTCATGGCAGGTGAGCTCCGGCATGATCGAGGAAGACGGATTGCCGGGTATGACATCGAGTCCATCCATCTTCGAGGAGACGGGGACGCCCGACTCGTGGTCGTCATGCCGCCGCGGCACAAGAAGGGCCTAGCCCGTTCCGGCGAGGCCGACGTGCAGCGTTTGCGCTTGACGTTGCCTGCTCCACACTCATCTTCTCCATGGCCGGTGGCTCCTTTTCGTTTCCGGGATTCTCCCGGGGGTGATTGGCTCACCCGAGACGGTGTCACCGCCTTCCGCCTATTTCCACACTTTCGAGAATAGCTCGACGACAAACCGGAAGGAGACAAGTCATGGCATGGATTACGGCAAACTGGTTCTGGGTGTTGATCTTCATCGCCTTTATCGCGATGCACATGTTCGGTCACGGCGGGCACGGTGGTCATCGCCGTCATGCTGGAGGTGATCGTCAACTAAGCAAGGATGAAGGAGACAAAGACGAAGCACAAGGTCGCGTCGTGAACACGAGTTCAGGCGGGCATCAGCACTGAAAGGCTGAACTCAGTCACACTCGGGAGTTGAAGGAAAGAACTGTCACCCGTGACATAGGACTGAACAACCGCGAAGCGTAAAGGAGTAAGAGCAATGCTGAATATCAAAGTCGTGAGCTGGTCGCTGGGACTCTTTACCGCCATCAGCTTCGTCCTGTGCGTCATCTACGGCTTGATCGTGCCGCCGAGCTTACACATGGCTCCATTCTTGGAGATGGTTTTACCGGCTTTCAAGTGGCTGACCTTTTGGGGCTTCTGCCTGGGGTTGATTGAGAGCTTTCTCTACGGCGCTTACGCCGGACTCGTGTTCGTCCCCATCTACAACTTTCTCGCCCGCCGGTGGGGGGTTGCAGCAGCGCATCAATAGCGATGAAGAGCGAAAATTCAGCCATTGCCAAGCTATGACCGGCTACGTCGGACCGATTCAAACACAGGCTCTGAAGAACGCCTGCTTCCGGCAGGTACGGTGAAGGAGAATAGCTATGTACAGTCGGCATGAGGAACATAGCGCACCTATCAATGCCTCAGCCGAGCGGGTCTTCGATCAGCTCGACGATCAGACGCGCCTAACAGAACACATGAGCAAACGCTCTTGGAAAATGGGGTGGGGAAGGATGGCAACGGTGCTCGACGCGCAGCATGGACGCTCGGTCGGGTCACACATCGTCCTTCGTGGCCGAGTATTCGGGATTAGGCTGTATCTTGATGAGGTCGTGACCATGCGCGAGCCGCCGCTGACAAAGACATGGGAGACCGTAGGCGAGCCACGGCTGCTCGTCATTGGTCCTTACCGCATGGGTTTCAACCTGATCCCGGACGACACCACCTCGCAGCTTCGTGTCGCGATCGACTACGAGCTGCCGACGAAGGGGATCTCGCAGTTGCTCGGTCGACTCTTCGGGCGATCGTACGCGAAGTGGTGCACGCGGCAAATGGTGCGGGACGCCCAGCACTCCTTCGCCAAGTAAGCAGCGTGTGGTGCTTTTCGCTGTCGATTCTGGTGTCGATTCAACCCGACAATAGCCGGCAAACCCGTGAAGGCAACGGCAAGTGCGCTGGGCAACGGGGACACTGAATGGATGCAATGAAGAAACACTTGTACGTGCTGCTCGCCTGTTTCTTTGTGGTGATGATCGGTTTCGGCATCACCTTGCCGGTGCTGCCCTTCTACGTCGAGCGACTTGCGCTGGCGGGAGGGGCGTCGCGCCAATCAATCGTGCTGCACGTTACACTGCTGACCGGTGTCTATGCGCTGATGCAGCTCATCTTCGCGCCCTTGTGGGGATGCTGGTCGGATCGCATCGGCAGAAGGCCGCTCATCTTAATCGGCATCGCTGGCTACGTCATAGCGCAAGTGCTCTTCGGTCTTGCAACGTCGCTGTGGCTGCTCTATTCGGCACGCATTCTCGGCGGCATTTTGTCCTCGGCAACACTGCCGGTCTCGGCAGCTTATCTTGCCGACTTGACGACCGAAAAAGAGCGCAGTCGCGGGATGGCGTGGCTCGGCACGGCGGTGAGTCTCGGCGTCGTTGTCGGACCCGCGCTCGGCGGATTGCTGTCGCGCCAGGATTGGCATTTTAATTGGCGTGTTGGACACTTCATGGTTGATAGTTTCTCGATTCCGTTCTTCACGGCGGCGTTTTTAGGACTGTTGACGCTGTTCGCGGCATTGCGCTGGCTGCGGGAATCGCTACCCAAAACTTCAGTACAAGATATGAACAAGGAAACGAGGACGGATTGGCGAACATTGATAAAAAGTCTGTCTCCGTTGCTCGTTCTCGCACTCGCCGGACAATTCGCGCTGACGATCTTCGAGGCGACGTTCGCGCTGTACGCCCAGGCGAAGTTCAACTATGGTCCCGTTGAAGTGGGAGCGGTCTTCGTCGTGTGCGGGCTGGTGATGACGGTCTTTCAAGCAGGCGCGGTCGGCTTCCTGGCGGGAAGAATTAGCGAGATTCACCAGATCGGCGCGGGCTTCGGCTTGATGGGGACGGGTATTGCGTTGCTGGCGACGGCGCGCACGAAGATCTTTGTCTTTGCCTTTGTCGCGTTGCTTGCATTAGGGATGGCTTTAATCGCTCCCAATCTCGCGGCGCTTATTTCAAAGCGCGGCGGAGAGCGGCAGGCGGGCGCGTCGCTCGGCATTCAGAATGCCGCCAACAGTCTCGGTCAAGCGAGCGGACCGCTGTTGGCGGGAGTGCTTTTCATCTGGCAGATAAACGCACCGTATTTGTTTAGCGGAGCAGTATTGCTGGCGCTCGCCTTGGTTATCGGGTGGAAAGCGATGGATAGGCAGCCCGAGGCCAGACTCGCTTGATGAAGGAGGCCACGACGACAACAGCAATCGACTTGGGAGTTGATGCTCTGTTGCGCACAGTACCTTGTTGATTGAATTGCGATCTCAAAAACTGGAGGACGAAAAGAAAATGAGTTGTTGTAGTGATGTGATGAAACCAATCGAAGCGTCTTCGTGCTGTACGCTGCAAGACACAGCGGCACATGCTGCGCGAGCGATACGCGATTCAGGCTGCGGCTGCGCGCCCGTGGTTGAGGATACAGAAAACCTCAAGCTTGTCGGCGTCGTCACCGAGCGCGACGTGTGTTGCAGCCTGGTGGCTGATGACCGTCATGCTTCCGAAGTTCGTGTCGAAGAGATCATGCGACGCTCGTTGTGGACAAGGCGGGCGGTTGCTGCGGCACAGTCAGCATGCACAGTTTGGAGAGGTCGTAGAAAACGCGGGGCCATCACCCAGGAAGTCATCGACATTCTGGCCGTGCTGAACGCGCGTTGCGGGCCGCATTTCCTCTGACAGACGCTACGGACGCAAACTCAACTTTTTTCGTACCCATGGACGAGCACACTGAACACCGCGAATCTCCCGGCGCCACCGCAATCGACCCGGTCTGCGGCATGAGCGTGCCCGTCACGAGCCCTTACCGATACGAGGCAGGGGGAGTCAATGTGATCTTCTGCGGTGCGAGCTGTCATGATCGGTTTGTGAGCGACCCGATGAAGTACGCGCACGCACATGATCGAATACCTTCGGCGCCCGCCACAGCGCCGAGCGCCGGCCGCTACACCTGCCCAATGCACCCAGACGTGCGCGCCGATCGGCCGGGTTCCTGTCAAAAGTGTGGAATGGCGCTTGAAGCGTCCTCCCCGCGCCCACCTGCGTCGAAGACCGAGTGGGTATGCCCGATGCACCCGGAGATTGTCCGCGATGCGCCGGGTGCCTGCCCGATCTGCGGCATGGCGCTCGAGCCGCGCTCGGCGCTGACCGCCGAGGAGGAAGAGAATCCCGAGCTTCACGACATGACTCGACGGTTCTGGCTTGCGACGCTCTTCACCATACCGCTGCTCCTGCTCGCGATGAGCGAGTACGTTCCTCCGCTCCAGAGTCTGCGCGCGTCGCTCATGTCGATCCGGGCCTGGACGGTCATGGAGCTCCTGCTGGCGACGCCCGTGTGCATCTGGGCCGCATGGCCGTTCTATGAGCGCGCCGTGCATTCGGTGAGGAACCGCAGCCTGAACATGTTCACTCTCATCGGGCTCGGCGTCTCCGTTGCATACGTCTACAGCGTGGTGGCGACCCTGATTCCGGGGATCTTTCCGGGATCATTCCGTGACCGGTCAGGCGAGGTCGCGGTATACTTCGAGGCGGCCGGCGTCATCGTGACGTTGATCCTGCTGGGGCAGGTCCTCGAGCTTCGGGCTCGCACTGCGACCGGCGCGGCCATTCGCAAGCTCCTTGGCCTCGCTCCGACCACGGCGCGCCGCATTCGGGCAGATGGAAGCGAGGAAGACGTTCCGCTGGCGGTCGTGCAGGTTGGCGACCGGCTTCGGATCAGGCCCGGAGAGAAGGTCCCGGTTGATGGCATCGTGCTCGATGGCGCGAGCTCGATCGACGAGTCGATGGTCACTGGCGAGTCGATACCAGTTGAGAAGCATGCCAACGATCGCGTCGTTGGAGCGACCGTCAATGGGACGGGCGCCCTCGTCATGCAAGCCGAGAAAGTGGGCGCGGACACGCTCCTCTCACGCATAGTCGCCCTGGTGGCGGACGCCCAACGAAGCCGTGCACCCATCCAGAAGCTTGCAGACGCTGTCGCAGGTTACTTCGTCCCAGTCGTCGTTGGCATCGCCGTCGTCACGTTCGTGGTGTGGAGCCTCGTTGGTCCTGAGCCACGAATGGCGCACGCGCTCATCAACGCGGTCGCCGTCGTCATCATCGCCTGCCCCTGTGCCCTCGGGCTCGCGACTCCGATGTCGATCATGGTCGCGACTGGCCAGGGTGCGACCATGGGCGTCCTCTTTCGCAACGCCGAGGCGATCGAGGTGATGCGCAAGGTGGATACACTGGTCGTGGACAAGACCGGAACCCTCACTGAGGGCAAGCCGAGGCTGATGTCCGTGCTGCCCGTTCCGGCGATCGACGAGGAGGCGCTTCTTCGTCTCGCCGCGACTCTCGAACGAGGAAGTGAGCACCCGCTTGCGGACGCCATCGTTTCAGGGAGCGAGGCTCGTGGTGTGAAGCTTGGCGAGGCATCGCAATTCGAGAGCATCACTGGCAAGGGCGTGCGCGGAACTGTGGACGGTCGCGCCGTCGCCCTGGGGAATCGTGCGCTCATTGACCAGCTGGGGGTCGCGCTCGGTCCGCTCGCGGAAAAGGCAGAGGCGCTGCGTGTCGGAGGACAGACAGTCATGTTCGTCGTGATCGACGGTGAGCCTGCGGGCCTCATTGGAGTCGCCGACCCTGTCAAGGAAAGCACGCCTGAGGCGATTCGCGCGCTTCACGACGAGGGCATCCGCATCGTGATGTTGACGGGAGACAGTCGCACGACAGCAGCGGCCGTGGCGAGGCAACTGAAGATCGACGAGGTGATCGCCGAGGTGCTACCAGACCAGAAGATCGATGTCGTGAAGCGCCTCCAGAAGGATGGGCGTTTCGTGGCTATGGCGGGCGACGGTATCAACGACGCTCCCGCGCTGGCGCAGGCGCAGGTCGGCATCGCCATGGGGACCGGCACTGATGTCGCGATGGAGAGTGCTTCCGTGACGCTGGTAAAGGGCGACCTCAGGGGGATCATCCGTGCTCGCCGACTGTCGCGGAACACGATGCGGAACATCAGGCAGAACCTCTTCTTTGCGTTTATCTATAACGCGCTTGGCGTGCCGATCGCGGCTGGCGTTCTCTATCCGTTTTTTGGAGTGCTCCTGTCGCCCATCATTGCCGCGGCCGCCATGAGTTTCAGTTCGGTGTCTGTAGTGGGCAACGCGCTCAGGTTGCGGCGCATCGCGTGAGCGGAGAGTATGAAAGGGATCGATACGCGCCTCCCTTGCGCTGCGCGAAAGCTCCAAACCACCAGCCGTTGTGGGGTCTCACATCGGCCTCCGTGCATTCAGGGACGGCCAACTCTCGTCACGGCGGCCTAACCGTGGGAAAAAGCGTGGGGTCTGTGCAGCGTAGCGCTCCCACGGCTCACCAAACGTCGCGCGCGCGTCGGCTTCCTCGTGGATTGCAAGTCTGACATACATGGCGACGAGCACCGGGAACATCGCGAGCGTCAGCAGCGTGGGCCACTGAAGAAGGAAGCCGAGCATGATCACGACGAAGCCATCGTACTGCGGGTGGCGCACGCGAGCGTACGGGCCTGTGGTGGCAAGATGACCGGCCTGTTGCGCCTTGTACAGCACGTTCCAGGCGGCCGCGAGAAGCCAGAAGCCGCCGAAGATCAAGACATTGCTCAGGAGGTGCAGCGGGTTGAAATGTGGGTCCCCCCTCCAGCCGAATAGCGTCTCCCAAAGATGGCCCGCGCCGTGTGACGTCAGATCTAGCCCCGGGTAGCGCCGTCCGAGCCAGCCGGAAAGCAGATAAATCGTGAGTGGAAAGCCGTACATCTCTACGAACAGCGCCACGATGAACGCCGAGAAGGCGCTGAACGAGCGCCAGTCCCGGCGGGTTTTCGGTTTCGTGAAGCTGAAGGCGAAGATCAGGAAGATCGCCGAGTTTATCACGACGAGCGTCCAGAGTCCGTATGCGGGTGAGTTGTTGCTCATGGCTAGCTCCTTCAATCGTCGCGGGTCGCGCGGGGGAGGTGCTGATGCCCACGGGACGACTGCTCGTAGTTGCCGGCCCGGGCCGCCTGGTCGCGATCCCGGGCATCACCCTCCTGTACTTCGGCAGCATGCCCGCCATGGCCCCCGTGCCCGCCATCGCCGCCATGGCCGAACCTGTGAAGGAACAGACAGGCGAGGAGGAAGAGAAACGGCAGGATGCCAAAGAGATGGGCGCGGTGCTCGGTGATCAGGAAAAAGCCGGAGATCGCGACGAAGCCCGCGAATGCCCACCATGTTCTGGATCGAGTGGCGGTGTCGCGCAGGGGAAGCCTCTCTGAGGGAAAAGGGAACGGGACGATAGCGGGCGGTCGCGCCGCAGCCGGGTGAAGCGCGTGGACGCCGACCGATTCCACTGCGACCTCGAGATCGGCCTCACTGCACCGTTCGGCGTCGTACTCGACGTAGGCGGCCTCGGTGGCCGGATTGACATAGGCGCGCAAAACGCCGGGAACCTCTCGGAGGGCTTTCTCGACGGTATGCGCGGAGCCGCCAGCGCATTCGGCGTTCTCCAACATCACGGTCGTGGTCTTGCGCGTCACGGGTACCTCCTCGTGGCGACGTCCACTGAGCTGGAACCGCCGCCATGTCGGATTCGCTCACACAACGTCGTGCGCGGCCGCCTCGCGGCGTTCCGCCCGCGCTGCGCTGGAGAACCGATTGTAGAACCCGGCGGCTGCGGAAAACGCCAGCCCCGCAATAAGCCCCCAGCCGACCACGCCAGTGATGAAACTCCCCCACGTGACCATGGGTGCGAGGCCGCTCAGGTCGGAATGGATCAAGTAGCCCACCAGTGCCCTGGTGGCCTCTGGCGCAATAGCTAAAGCAATGGCGCAGACGGCGGAAATCGCCGCGGCGACCGTGCCTGCCGCGAACCCAAAGGCGCGCGCATCGAGTGTGGCACAATCGGATCTCATAACGACACTCCTTGAAGTGAGGGCTGCAGTGCTGTTTCTCCGCCTGGCGCGAACAATGAATGCCGATGCTGATGCCAACCTGAAGGCCGGCTGAAATGGCTCGGGGGAGCGGCAATCTGTACGCGCGACTTTCGCGTTCAGGTCACGATCCGCCATCGCGGGTCGATTCAAAAAAACCATCGCGGCGCTCGGTTCGCACGGAACATTGGCGACCGATCCTGAGGACAAGGTGAGGGAGAGGTGAACGCTTGTCCGCGACCTGAAGCTCGGCGTACGCCGACCTGAAGCTCGGCGTACGCGGCGGCGTTCAGCCGTCGCCACGCCGCCGGCCAGGTCTCGACCGAGGAATACGAGCAACGGAAGGCCGTGCTGGAGCGGTACGAGCCGGCGAAGATCTAAGCTGCCGGCTGCGCGCGCCGAGCTCGCGCGTGCCCTTGATCGCGCGCACGCGGCGTACACGTTCGACGCCTCGCTCCGCGATGCCGTGGACGTGCTCGTCGCTGAACTCCGGCGTGAAGGCCAGTCGGTTGAAGACGTCATAGATGCGGTCGGCGCGTCCGTCCGTGTGATTCGACCAGCCGACACCTTCTCAAACGACGACGCGTGGGAGCGAGCATGGCGATCATACTTCGCGCTGTATGACATCTTGATCCAACGAGCCATTCGGACATTCGTGATCGGTAGTCTCGAAGGGGATGTCCGTCCCATACGTGCCGTCGCCGGGCAGTGCACGCGGTGTGTCGCGAGGTCGCCCGCGACTCGGCTCAGCGAGCGTTCAGCCCCGGTTCACCGTGGCGCGGCAGACTGAAGCCTCGATCAGGGAAGAGGCACAATGTTCACGCAGCCCCTGCCGGAAGCCGGATCCTGACTGTGGTTCCTTCACCGGGCGAGCTCTTCAGTGAAATAGACCCACCGTGCTCGGTTGCGACCCAATGGGCGATTGAGAGACCAAGCCCGCTTCCCGCCGGGTCACGCATGCGGGCCGCGTCAGCGCGAAAAAACCTGTCGAAGACCCTTGGCAATTCTTCCGCGTGAATTCCGATGCCTTCATCGCTGACCGCCACCTCGATACTGCCCGGCATTCGTCGGATTTCGACGGAGATGCGCCCGCGGCCTCCCGTATACTTGATGGCGTTCTCGACAACATTGAGGAAAAGCTGCTTCAGCCGATCCGGATCGCCGAGAACGGTTCCGGGCTCCAGGTGGGTGAGCTCGACCCGCTGTCCCCGCGTGAGATGGCGCGTCTCGTTCAGAACGTCGAGCACGACCCGATCCAGTTCGACGGACTCACGGCGAATCGGCACTCCGGCGTCGGCTCGTGCCAGCACCAGAAGGTCCGCCACGAGCCTCGCCATCCGCTCCGACTCCCTCAATGCTTCGCGCACGGAGATGGCGCGGTCGTCTTCGGATAGCTCACGTGACTGGAGCAGGTCGAGGTTCGCCTGGACCACCGTGAGAGGCGCCCGGAGCTCATGAGAGGCCGCCGATACAAAACGCACCTGGGAATCGTAGGCCGCTTCGAGGCTTGCAAGCATCGCATTGAAGGTCCGCGACAGACGGCCGAGCTCGTCACGCGATGAGCTCTCCGCCACTCGCCGCGAGAACTCCCGGGACCGCGCGATCGTCGCCGCAGATTCAGTGAGCGCCGCCACAGGATACAGCGCGCGCCCGGCAATCGCCCATCCGGCTCCGAATGCTGCGACGCCCCCGGCTGCGCCAATCGCCAACATCAGAATGGCGAACCTTTGCATCGCGCGGTCGATGCGCGACAGCGGTGTCGTCAGAGCGAGGTAGTCTCCACCCTCAACCGGTATCACAAATACCCGGTAGCGCTCGCCCGATTGACCGTAAACCAGCCCGAACCATCCACGTCCGGTACCACTGTCATGAATGGAGGGAGCAATACGTGCCACCGCTGCATAAGCACGCGCATTCGTCGATGCGCGAAGTTTCTGAAGATCGATGAGAGGTGCATCGGCGGCCGCAGACGATTGAAACAGCGTTTCACCACGCTCGTTAAGAAGCCTGACCCCCGACCCGACCGGACGCCCGAGAATGAGAGCGCGCGCTCCGGGCGCTTCCGCCAACTCATCCGCCAGACGTATTGCGGTTTCATGGATGACGCGATCCAGCTCATCATAGTGCGTGCGATTGTGCACCGCATAGCTGTAGATACAGGCAACCGCTACAACCAGGACGCTGAGACCAGCGTACCACATGGCAAGGCGCAGCCGAAGCGACATGTCAGCGCCGACGACTGGCGGATAACGCCATCATCGCAGTATTCTCAGCGAACGGGGAGTTCTCCGAATCGTTCCGGCAAGGCTGGCTGAGGTCATACAGAGGGATGCCGAATAACACAGCGGCTACGCCAGCTATGACGAGTCGACGCCTCGTTGGTTCCCTCCTTTGCTGCTCATGCGTTGGGAGAAACGACAGAGTCTCAAGCCTCTCGAAGGACGTATCCCGCGCCGCGAAAGGTATGTATCAGCCGCATCTCCCCCGCCGCCTCGAGCTTGTGGCGAAGCTGCTTCACGTATACCTCGACGATATTGGAGCTGCCCGCGACTTCGAAGCCCCACACACGGTCCATCAGGAGATGTTTCGGAATGACCCTCCGGGGGCGCATGAGGAACTGACGCAGCACCTCATACTCCGTTGACGTCAGGTCAATCACCCGGTCGCCCCTCTGCGCCTGCCTCGTCCCCGTATCGAGCGACAGATCGGCGAACCGCATCACTTCCGGATGGTCGATCTCGGAACGTCGGAGCAACGCCTTGATTCGCGCGATCAGAACCTCGAATCGGAAAGGCTTGACGACGTAGTCGTCCGCCCCGAGCTCAAGTCCTTTCACCTGGTCCGAGGCACTGTCACGGGCGGTAAGCATCAGCACGGGCAAGTTCTCGTCGACGCGGCGCAGACGCGCCAGCACCTCGTAGCCGTCGATACCGGGCAACATGATATCCAGGATCGCCAGGTCAGGTGCATGATCTCGCGCGATGGCAAGTGCCTGCTGGCCCGATGACGCAACGTCCACCGAGAAGCCGTCGTATGCCAGTCCTCGCTTCAGGACGCTCGTGACACTCGGATCATCGTCTATCAGTAGAATGCGCTGCATGCCTCCTCCTGTCGATCGGCGTGATTCATTGCTTGCAGCATCGCAGAAACCTTTTTCTCTCGCAGCCGGGTAAATGCCTAACGCTGTAAGGGTTTCCCCCATGATATTCCAGGCCGTGCCGGACGGTGGCAGCCGCGCATGACCTCCAGCTTGGCTAGCCAAGAGCGCGCGCGAGCACCTCGATCCCTTTCATCCCGCTTCCGAATCTGGCAATGCTCTCCCGGTGCCGGTCCACTGGATATGCCGGCACCTGTCGCGCCGAGCCGCATGAAGTCGCACGAGACGCCCGCGCCGGGCAGGCTGGAATCCGCTTCAGCCAGCACCGTCAAGCGATCGAAGGTCACCACAACGAAGCCTCCCGCCAAGCCCGACCCGATGAAGGGAATGCCTGGCATGGATCACAGCAAGATGAACATGGGACCGAAGAAGTAGGCCCGCACTTCCAGGTCGGGACGACGACCGCAGAAGCCAGCGCTCACTGCGCCCGGGCGCTCCGGGACTTCGCCAGCAACGCTGCTCCGCCAGCGAAGCTGAGCAGGATCAGAGCGCCGATGATCGTCCACTCGACCGGGGTCGTGCGGGTCTCGATCTTCATCATTTCCGCGGAGGCTTTCATTCCCGGCATGTCAGCCATCTCTCCGCCGGCGGCCATCTGCGGCATGCCGCTCGCCGCCGCGGCAACGACTGCCGGAGGACCAACCGTCACTTCAGTTCTCCCTGCGATGTCGCCGTCGGCGGCGATCAGCACCAGCGTGTAAACTCCTGCAGGAACCGCGACCGGTACCGTGACGCCTGCGGCAAGCGCGCCAGTCGCCCCCGTTCGCACACTTCCGAGAACATAGTTGTCCAGTACACCGCGCAGCTCTGCCTTCAGGTTGGCATTGTTGCCGAGCTTCTCGCCGGTCATGCTGATGGTGCCGCCTACACCAACCTGCTTCGAGGCTACTCTCAGCACGCCGCCGCCGTGCGCATACGCCACCGACGAAGTTCCCGCGGAAAGCGCGACTGCCGCGGCGACGCCCATTGCCAGAAATCTCCTCATGCCTGCCTCCTCACATTCCCATGTGCTGCTGTTGTGGTGCGAACACTCCGTAGATGATGCCACCGACGTACAGGGACAGCATGATAAGCGATACGATGGTCAGGAGACCGTGCCGCGGATGTCCTTCGCGGGGCCTGTCGACCAGCGGAATGATGAAAAGGAACCCGAAGATGATTATCGGAGCGATCACCATTCCCCACATCCCGAACTGGTTCTCGACCGCGTAGATCCAGAGGAAAGGCCAGAACGGCTTGGTCAGCTCCACGCCTTCGACCGACGGATGTCCGATCCCCGGCGGAAAGAAAGCCGCGAGCGTACCGGCGAGACCGACGAGCAGCAGCGAGTATCCCACCAGCTTCGGAAGGTGGTCGGAGAACCGGCTCGTCTTCGGCTCAGCCGCGTTTATTCCGATCGCCCTGATGAGCCAGAAGTGGACTGCCACGAGCGCGAGCATGACGAGCGGAAGAAGGCTCACATGCGCGCTATGCAGCCGGCTCAGCAGACTCGTGCTGGCCGTGAAGTCGGGGCTTAGCGGCATACCGATCGCCCCCGTCATCTTTGCACCGGCGATCGCGTGCTCGAGCGCCTCGCCACCCTCCTGGTCGGCGCGCAACACGGTGCCCGTAAACGCAAGCGCGAAGAGCACCGCGAAGAGCCCGACACCCGCCCACCATGTCACCTCGCGCGGCTTCACATAGCTGCGCCGCCAGAAGACATAGCTCATGTGCAGGAACACCGACACCAGAACTATGCTCGTCGCCCAGTAATGAAGCCCGCGAATCCACATGCCCAGGCGGACGCGCGTCATTATGTACATCAGGCTGTCGTGCGCGCCCACCGGGCTCGGGTTGTAAAACTGATCGAGCAGCACGCCGGTCACTATCAGCAGCGTGATCCCGGCGAAAGTGAGGCCGCCGAGCATGTAGGCGAGACGGTTCGCCGAAGGCGGAACGGGGTAATCCACTGCATCGAGCGCCAGGCGTTCTCGCGCGCCGCCACGGGCGGCAGCGCGTGCAGTCCTCGGCGCTGCGTCAGCCACGCCGGTATCCGTCTGCTGCTGATCGGGCAAGTCGTCCTCCTCGCAGGAAGCTTCGCCGCATGGCAAGCGTGTGTGAAGCGCTGCCCGGCTGATTTTATTCAAAGCAAAAGCTAGCCCCGGCACATCGCCCACGCAACGTGCGAACCGCCAGTGGAACGTTTTTGCTTTACGCGGCGTAAAATTGTCAGGCCCGTGTCTTGAAGGGGGTTGGAGACGTTTCGAGGCATTCACATTACCCCCCGGGGAGGGAGCGCACTGATGGACACCGTTGAGGGCGGCTACTCGCCCGATGAAGCAGGCGAGTTCATATTCGCCTGCGGAATGAACATGGTTCGCGGCAAGCTGGTCGTGGAGCCGCAGGCGAAATGGGATCACCGCCTCTACCGATAACGAGGAGAGTTGAACAGTGCGTTTTCCATCTGGCGTGAAGATCGGGGCTGCGTGCATCGCCGCAGCGGTAACACTGGGCGCGGCAGGGCCGCCGGATACGGCAGAGTCGCCGGCAAATTCCGCGCATGCTGACTCTGCAGCGGTAGCCGCCACGGTGGGCGCCTTTCACGAGGCGCTCGCAAACGCCGACAGCGCCAGCGCGCTCGCTCTTCTCGCTCCCGATGCGATGATCCTCGAGAGCGGGGGAACGGAGACCAGAGCGGAGTATCGGTCGCACCACCTCGCCGGCGACATCGCCTTCGCGAAAGCAGTTCAGGAGACGCGCGGGCCGTTGAAGCTCACTGTCGAGGGCTCGACAGCGTGGACGGTCGGCACAAGTACGACCCAGGGGGAGTACAACGGAAGGCAGATCAATTCGTCCGGGGTTGAATCGATGGTGCTCACAAAGGACTCAGGCGGATGGCGCATCCGGTCCATCCACTGGTCGTCACGCACCCGTCGCGCGCCCGCCAGCTGAGATCCCCAGGCGACCCTCGCTGCCCCAACCTCCCCGTTTCAAGTAACTTGCAGGGTCCAAAGCCGAATCCATGAAGCGTAAAGACGCCCTCGATTACCACTCATCGGGGCGGCCTGGCAAGATCGCTGTCGTTGCCACCAAGCCGCTCAACAACCAGCGCGACCTCGCCCTCGCCTATTCCCCAGGCGTGGCGGAGCCCTGCCTCGAGATACAGAAAAACCCCGAAGACACCTACAAGTACACGGCGCGGGGCAACCTCGTCGCGGTCGTCACCAACGGCACCGCGGTCCTCGGGCTGGGCAACATCGGCGCGCTCGCGGCCAAGCCGGTCATGGAGGGGAAGGCCAACCTCTTCAAGCAATTCGCCGACCTCGACGTGTTCGATCTCGAAGTCGGCTCGGAGGATCCGGACGACGTAATCCGCTTTTGCCAGCTCCTCGAGCCCAGCGTCGGTGGCATCAACCTCGAGGACATTCGCGCGCCTGACTGCTTCTATATAGAAGAGAAGCTGCGCGAGACGCTCCGCATTCCGGTCTTTCACGACGACCAGCACGGCACCGCGATCATCTCCGGCGCGGCGCTGCTCAACGCGCTCGAGATCACTGGCCGCGACATCACACAGGTGCGCTGCGTGTTCTCCGGCGCGGGCGCGGCCGCCATCTCCACCGCCGAGCACTACGTGCGGCTCGGCGTGAAGCGGGAAAACATCCTCCTGAACGACCGCCAGGGCGTGATCTACAAGGGCCGTGCGGGAACCATGGATCCGTACAAGGCGCGCTTCGCCAACGAGACCAGCGCCCGCACCATCGCGGAAGCGCTCGACGGCGCCGACGTCCTGGTCGGCCTGTCAGTCGCGGGCGCCGTGACCGGCGACATGGTCGCAAAGATGGCGCCGAATCCGATCATCTTCGCCCTCGCCAACCCCGATCCGGAGATTCTCCCGGAGGAGATCCGCGCGGTCCGTTCCGACGCGATCATCGCGACAGGCCGGAGCGATTACCCCAACCAGGTCAACAACGTACTCGGGTTTCCGTTCATCTTCCGCGGCGCGCTCGACGTCCGCGCGACGGAGGTGAACGAGGCGATGAAGATGGCGGCTACGCGCGCGCTGGCGCTGCTGGCCAAGGAGGACGTGCCCGAAAGCGTGTCGCGCCTGTACGGGCTCTCATCTGTCAAGTTCGGTCCGGACTATCTCATTCCCTACGCGTTCGATCCGCGCATTCTGCTCTGGGTCGCGCCCGCCGTCGCCTGGGCCGCGGTCGCCACCGGCGCCACGAGCCAGTTCATTGACCTCGACGACTACCGGGATAAGCTCGAGGCACGTCTCGGACGCGCGCGCGGCGTCATGCGCGGCATCATCAATCGCGCTGTGCGCGATCCGCGGAAGGTCGTCTTCCCCGAGGGCGAAGAGCCGAAAGTCATCCGCGCAGCGCAGCTCATCGTGGACGAAGGCATCGCCGAGCCGATTCTGCTTGGCAATCCCGACAACATCGCGCGCATCGCGAAGGAAAACGGGATCCCGCTCGCCGACATCTGCATCGAGGACCCATCGAATTCGCCGCGTCGCGAAGCCTACGCGGACTACCTCTGGCGCAAACGGCAGCGAAAGGGACTGAGCCTCAGCGAAGCGCACCAGCTGCTGTACAACGGCAACTACTTCGGATCCGTCATGGTCGCGCAAGGCGACGCCGATGCGCTCGTCTCGGGCGTGAACATGCATTACCCGGAGACGATCCGCCCCGCGCTCCAGGTGATCGGGGCGTATCAGCGCGCCGAGGTCGTGAGCGGCCTCTACATGCTCGTCTTCGAAAAGCATGTTATCTTTTGCGGAGACACCACGGTCAATATCGATCCGACCGCCGAGCAGCTCGCGCAGATCGCGTACTCGGCTGCGCGGATCGTTCGCACATTGGGGATCACGCCGCGGATAGCGATGCTCTCCTTCTCCAACTTCGGGTCGGTGCACCACCCCGAGGCGGAGAAGGTGGCGCGTGCGGTGCAGCTGCTCCGGCAGCGCGATCCCGCAATCGTGGTGGACGGGGAGATGCAGGCAGATACTGCGCTCGACGAGGAGCTGCTCAGGTCGGCCTATCCGTTCAGCTCGCTCACCGAGCGCGCAAACGTGCTCATCTTCCCGAACCTCAGTGCGGGCAACATCGCCTACAAGCTGTTGAATCATCTTGGAGGTGCGACGGCGATCGGTCCGATCCTCGTCGGCATGAACCGTCCGGTGCACGTGCTTGAGCGCGGCGCGGACGTGCAGGATATCGTGAACATGGCCGCAGTCGCGGTGATGGACGCACAGTCTCGCGGCGCGCCTCTCGGTGCGCGACAGCCGGTGTGAACAGACAGACAATCATATTTGAGGGATAGAAAGGATGGCCACTGAGATGAAGCCGGAGCGTGCGACGGTGCAGCGCGAGAGCACCGTCGGGCTCGGTAGGCAGGGACTGACACCGTCGGGCCAGGTTCACTGGAATCTGATCGCGCCAGAGCTGATGAAGGCCGCCGCCCGGCGGGACGAAGGCGAGTTTGCCGCTATGGGACCGTTCGTCGCGGTGACGTCGCCGCACACCGGCCGCTCACCCAACGACAAGTTCGTGGTGAAGGAGCCGTCGTCGGAGAAGGACGTGGACTGGGGCAAGGTGAACCAGCCCTACCCACCCGAAAAGTACGAGGCGCTTCTCGCGGATGTGCGCCGATACCTCAACGGACGCGACGAGCTGTTCGTCGAGGATCTCTACTGCGGCGCCGATCCCGCGTATCGCCTATCCGTCCGCTACGTCTCGCCGAACGCGTGGCACATGGCGTTCGTGCGGAACATGTTCATTCGCCCCGGGCTGACTGAGCTCCCGACGTTCGACCCGAACTTCACGGTGCTCCACGCGCCGGAGTTCCAGGCCGATCCTGCAAAGCACGGCACGCGCACCGGCACGTTCATCGTTCTCAACATCGCCGAGCGTACCATCCTGATCGGCGGCACGCGCTACGCGGGCGAGTTGAAGAAGGCCATGTTCACGGTGATGAACTACCTGCTTCCGAAGCAGGGCGTCCTCTCCATGCACTGCTCCGCCAACATCGGCGCCGACGGCGACACGGCACTCTTCTTCGGCCTGTCGGGCACCGGCAAGACGACTCTGTCGGCGGATCCCGAGCGCGCCCTGATCGGCGACGACGAGCACGGCTGGTCGAAGGATGGAGTGTTCAACTTCGAGGGCGGCTGCTACGCCAAGGTCATCAACCTTTCGCCCGAGGCAGAGCCCGATATCTACCGTACGACGCAGATGTTCGGCACGATCCTCGAGAACGTGCGGCTGGACCCGGCAACGAAGCAGGTGCAATTCGGGGATCAGGCGATCACCGAGAACACCCGCGCGTCGTATCCGCTCAACTACATCCCGAATTTCGTGGCTGACGGCCGCGGCAGGCATCCGCGCAATGTGGTCTTTCTCACCGCGGACGCTTTCGGCGTCCTGCCGCCGATAGCGCGGCTGAGCCCCGAGCAGGCGATGTACTACTTCCTGTCCGGCTACACGGCGAAGGTCGCGGGCACGGAGCGCGGAGTCACCGAGCCGCAGGTGACGTTCAGCGCCTGCTTCGGCGCGGTGTTCCTTGTCTGGCCTCCGACGAAATACGCGGACATGCTCGGCAAGCTCCTCAAGGAACACGGCTCGAACGTCTGGCTCGTGAACACCGGCTGGAGCGGCGGCCCGTACGGTGTCGGCAAGCGCATGAAGCTGTCGTACACGCGGGCGATAGTCCGTGCCGCACTGTCGGGCGCGCTCGACGAGACGCCGCTGCGTGCGGACCCGATCTTCGGGCTCAGCGTACCGACGACTATCGGCGACGTTCCGGCCGAAGTTCTCGACCCGCGCGGGACATGGCCCGACGGCGCCGCGTACGACGAGCAGGCGAAGAAGCTCGCGGGCATGTTCCGCGCGAACTTCGCCAGGTTCCCGGACGCCAGCCAGGACATTCTCGGCGCCGGTCCCAAAGGCTGAGCACAAGGGTCGCGCATGACATTCGAGATTCTGCGCGACCCGCTGTGGAATAACATCCGGGTAGACGAGCTGACACTTCGGCTCGTTGACACCGCAGTCTTTCAGCGCCTGCGGTACGTGCGGCAGCTCGGGCTCGCGTATCTCGTATATCCCGGCGCGACGCACTCGCGATTCGAGCATGCGCTCGGTACGTACCACCTGTCGCGCGGCTCGCTCGCGCTTCTCGCTGAACGTGACGGCTCACGGGACGTCGGTCCCGAGGAGCAGGCAATCGTGCGAGCGGCGGCGCTGCTGCACGACGTCGGGCACTATCCGTTCTCCCATGCCCTCGAGGAGATCGGACAGCTTCATCACGAGGATGTGGCCAGGCCGCTCATCACCACCGGGCAGGTCGCGTCGATCCTCGCCGATGGCATCGCCGCCGACGCGCCGCAGCGCGTGTTCGAGCTCATTCAAGGCACGAGCGCCAGCTCGCTGCAGGGGCTGATCTCCGGGTCGCTCGACCTCGACAAGATCGAGTATCTCAAGCGCGACGCTTTCATGTGCGGCGTGCCATACGGCGAGATAGACGTGGACCGTCTGACGAACTCGATGCTGATCCTGCACGACCCGCACTCCGGACGCCCCGTGCTCGGGGTTCTGGAGAAAGGGTTGTCGGCGCTCGAGTCGCTGCTGTTCGCGAAGTATCAGATGTACCGCAACGTCTACTGGCATCACGGGGTGCGCAGCGCGACCGCGATGTACAAGCGAATGGTGGATGACGCTCTCCGCATCGGCGCGATTGACGCCGAGCTTCTGCCGTCGTACACCGACGAGGGGCTGCTGCATCGCCTGGAGCACGCGCATCCCACGCCGATTCTCGATGCGCTTCGGAGCAGGCATCTTTACAAGCGCGCGCTGGAATGGCCCGCAAGCCAGCTCGATGACGGATTCGGCGAATGGATCTCGACCGACCGCGAGCGCACGCGCGAAGCGGAAGATGAGCTCGCCCGCGAGCTTGGCATGGCACCGGGTGACGTGCTTCTCGATTTCCCGATGAAGACGCAGATGCTGGGGCTCGACATCCCGGTGCAGCGGCGCAGTGGCGAGGTGGAGCGGCTCACCGGCGAAGGCTGGCCGGGGACGATCAACCTGCCGACGCTTTCCGAGGAGCTCTACCGGAGCGCGCGGTGGCTTCGCGTTTTCGTCGCGAAGCGAATGGAGATAGCGCCAGGCCGCGTCAAGGCGATTCTCGACGCAATGCAGGCGTAATCAGCGGGTTCCCGCCGTGTGCGTTGGCGCCACGGGCGGCGGGGTCACACTCCCTGCGCTCCTTTCTCGAACAGCTTCAATGATTCAGGGTTCGCCAGCGCATCGGTGTTGTTCACCGGCCGGCCGTGCAGCACTTCGCGGACGGCAATCTCGCTGATCTTGCCGCTTATGGTCCGCGGAATATCGCTCACCTGGACGATTTTTTTCGGGACGTGAATCGGGCTCGTGTTGTCCCTTATCTGCTTTCTGATGCGGTCGCGCAGCGCATCGTCCAGCGTGTCGCCTTCGCGCAGCCGGACGAAGAGCACGATCTGGACGTCGCCCGATGCCCCCTCGCCGATCTCCTGACCGACGGCGACGCTCTCGACGATCTCCGGCAACTGCTCCACCTGCCGGTAGATCTCGGCCGTCCCGATTCGCACGCCGCCGGGGTTGAGTATCGCGTCGCTGCGGCCGTAGATGATCATTCCGTCGTGGCCGGTGAGCTCGGCCCAGTCGCCGTGCCGCCACACATTCGGAAACTTCTCGAAGTAGGCAGCGCGATACTTCGATCCGTCGGGGTCGTTCCAGAACTCGACCGGCATGCTGACGAAGGGCCGGGTGCATACGAGCTCCCCCGGCTCTTCCACCACCGGATGGCCCTCTTCGTCGAATATGTGCACCGCCATGCCGAGAGCGCGGCACTGGATCTCGCCGCGATATACCGGGCCGATGGGATTCCCGCCGGCGAAGCACGACACGATGTCGGTGCCGCCGCTGATGCTCGCAAGATGGACGTCCTGCTTGATCTTCGAGTACACGTAGTCGAAGCTGTGCAGCGCCAGCGGGCTTCCCGTCGAGAGAATAGTGCGCAGCGCCGACAGATCGTGTGATGCACCCGGCTCGAGCCCGTTCTTCTCGCACATCGCCAGGTACTTTGCGCTCGTCCCGAAGACGGTGAGCTTCTCGCGCGCCGCCATGTCCCAGAGCGCGTCGGCCTGCGAAGGAAAAGGCGCCCCGTCGTAAAGCACGATGGTCGAACCGACCGCCAATGCGCTCACCAGCCAGTTCCACATCATCCATCCAAGCGTGGTGAAATAGAAGACGCGGTCCTCACGCTTGAGATCGGCGTGCAGCAGCAGCTCCTTGTAATGCTGGAGCAGAGTTCCGCCGGCGCCATGCACCATGCACTTCGGCAGGCCCGTCGTCCCCGACGAATACAGGATGTACAGCGGATGATCGAACGGCAGCATCTCGAACTCGACGCTACCCCACGCGCTCGCCGAGAACTCGTTCCACGGGACCGCGTGCGCCAGGTGTGATATGTCCGGTTGCCTGTCGCCATAGGCTACCACGACCACCTGCTCGATTGATTCAATCCGCTCGACGACGTCAGCGACTCGCCCGAGGCAGTCTATCTTCCTGCCTGCGTACGTGTAGCTGTCCGCGCAGAAGAGAATGCGCGGCTCGATCTGTCCGAATCTGTCGAGCACGCCCTGCACGCCGAAGTCGGGAGAGCACGACGACCACACGGCGCCGATCGAAGCGGCCGCCAGCATCGCGATGACCGCCTCGGGGATGTTGGGCATGAACCCCGCCACGCGATCCCCCGCGCGAACGCCATGCTCACGGAGAGCCGCCGCCACGCGTGCCACCTCGTCGTGAAGCTGGGCGTACGACAGCACGCGTTGCCGGCCGCTCTCGTTCCATGCGACGATCGCGTCGCGCTCGTCGCGATACCGAAGGAGATTCTCGGCGAAGTTGAGCCGCGCACCGATGAACCAGCGGGGACCGTGATCGTGGTCGGGCGGCGCCATCCGGTCGACACCGCGCACGATCTCGTCCCAGGGATCCTCGTCGTCGCCGCGCGACGCCGAGACAAGTCCGGCGAACCGCCACATCGCCGGCCAGAATTTCTCCGGGTGGAGCACCGACCAGTGATAGAGGTCGTCGTACGACCCGCCGGCGTCGGCATGTCGCAGGAAAGCAGACATGTTCGCCTGCGCCACGCGCTCCGCCGACGGAATCCACATCGGCTCGCTGGTGCTATCCTGATTCACAGCGGATACCGGGACTGCGGCCAAATCAGCTCGTCGGCGGGCTGAACTGCCCGTGCTGCACGTCCAGCCACGACTTGTGGTAAGCCGGGTCCTCGATCGCGGTCGCCGCCTTCGCGACCCTGAGCGGACGAAAGCTGTCCATCATCACCGCCAGCTCGTCGGTGTACCTGGCGCCGATGCTCGCCTCCGCGCGCCCCGGATGCGGACCGTGCGGAATTCCGTCGGGATGGTGCGTGATGCTGCCGAACTCGATTCCCTTGCGGCTCATGAACTCGCTCGACGCGTAGTAGAGAACCTCGTCCGAGTCCACGTTGCTGTGGTTGTAGGGCGCAGGAATCGCGTCGGGATGGAAGTCGTAGGGCCGCGGGCAGAACGAGCAGACGACGAATCCGTCGCCCTGGAACGTCTGATGAACCGGCGGCGGCTGGTGCACTCGCCCGACGATCGGCTCGAAGTCCATGATGTTGAACGCCCACGGGTAGAAATAGCCGTCCCAACCGACGACGTCGAACGGATGGTGATCGAGCACAATCTCGTTGATCCCGTCGTACTGCTTCACGAGGAGCGGAAAGTCGCCTTTCTCGTCGTGAGACTTCAGCTCGAGCGGACGCCGGATGTCGCGCTCGGAGTAAGGCGCGCCTTCCACCAGCTGTCCGAATTCATTTCGATACCGCTTGGGAGTGCGGATGTGCCCGCGGCTCTCCATCACCAGCAGCTTCGTCTGCTCGCCTTCGAGGTTCAGGTGGTAGCGATGCAGGATGCCGCGGTGCACGACAAGATAATCGCCCTCTCCGAAGGGAAGGTCGCCGTACACCGTCTCGAGAACGCCCTTCCCCTTGCTGACGTAAACCAGCTCGTCGCCCTGGGCGTTACGATAGAAGTAATCGTCGTTCCTGTCGGGCTCGACGTAGAGCATCGCGATGTCCTGATTGAACAGGAGCGGCATCCGGTCGAGCGTCGGGCTGCCACCCTTCTTCACGCGCGACGTGAGGAAGTGGCGGTGATGCAGAGTCCGATCATCGTCCGCCTCGTATTTCGTCTCCGTCACACGGCGCACTGACTTCACCATCGTCGGCGGATAGATGTGGTAAAGCAGAGACGACGTCCCGGTGAAGCCATCGTGCCCCATCAGCTCTTCGGCGTAGAGCCCGCCGTCGGGCTTCCTGAAGGCGATATGCCTCTTCCGGGGAATGGATCCAAGCGTATGGTAGTTCGGCATTCAGCTGCTCCCCAGGTGCGACCTGTCGACGTGCTTCAGAGATTCCCGCGAAGGTCCTGCTCGCGTTCGAGCGCCTCGAACAGCGCTTTGAAATTTCCCGCCCCGAAACTCTTCGCGCCCTTCCGCTGAATGATCTCGTAGAAGACAGTGGGGCGGTCCTCGACGGGCTTGGTGAAGATCTGGAGCAGATACCCCTCGTCGTCGCGGTCCACCAGAATTCCGAGGTCACGCAGCGGCGCGATGTCTTCGTCTATCTTGCCGACACGCTCGGTGACGCTGTCGTAATATGTCGCGGGAACGCGCAGGAACTCCACGCCGCGATCGCGCAGCCCGGTTACGGTGGTGATGATGTCGTCCGTGGCCATGGCGATGTGCTGCACTCCAGGACCGTCGTAGAACTCGAGGTACTCGTCAATCTGCGACTTCTTCTTCCCCTGTGCCGGCTCGTTGATCGGGAACTTGATGCGCCCGTTGCCGTTCGACATCACCTTCGACATGAGAGCCGAATATTCGGTGGCGATGGTCTTGTCGTCGAACGAGAGAATGTTGGTGAAGCCGAGCACTTGCTCGTAGAAGCCGACCCACTTGTTCATCGCGCCCAGCTCGACGTTTCCGACGCAGTGGTCAACGTACCTGAGACCCGCCGGCTTCGGCTTGTATACCGACGTCAGCGGCACGAAGCCGGGCATGAACAGACCGCGATAGTCGCTCCGCTCGACGAGGCTGTGGATCGTGTCGCCATAAGTGTGAAGCGCGGCGATCACGATCTCACCGCTGTCGTCCTTCATGACGGTCGGCTCCATCGCCGACTTCGCCCCGCGCTCGACGGCAAGCGCGAACGCGGTGCGCGCATCGTCCACCCACAGCGCGATGTCGCGGACCCCGTCACCGTGCCTGTGAATGTGATCCGCGATCGCACCCGATGACCTGATGGGCGTCGTGAAAATGAAGCGGACCTTGTCCTGCTGGAGGAGGTAGCTGGCGGCGTCGCGGAAGCCGGTCTCAGGCCCGCGGTAGGCGACGAGCTCGAATCCGAAAGCGGAGCGATAGAAGTGACTGGCCTGCCTGGCGTTTCCGACGTAGAACTCGATGAAGTCGGTGCCGTTGATGGGGAATGTATCCGTTGCCGTCGACGGCGCGGGCAATGCTGCGGTTGCCATGGTTTTCTCCGTTACCCGTTACCTGCTACCCGTTACCCGTTGCCCGTTCCCTCCCGCGCGCTTCGGCAAGCTTGCGGGCTATCCCGCGATAAAACGCCGCGTCGGCGGGTTTCTGCTGTTCCTCGAGCCCGAGCGCGGCGAGCTCGATGGCGTAAAGTATGTTGCCGAGGTAGAGCTGAGCTGTCGCGGCGACTGTTTCAGTCCCGTCGGCGGAAGGAGGAGCCGGGTAGCCAGCCTCATCCATGCGACCGGCCCTGCGGAACGGGGGTTACCTCCCCCGTCGCAAACCGTGTGTCGGAGGTGATGACTTTCACGACGATCGCCGTGATGTTGTCTATTCCGCCATTGTTGTTCGCGTCCGCAATCATCGCATTCACGATGCGCTCCGGCGTAGCGCGTGACTGAAGAAGCTGCTGGAGCCGCTTGTCCTCGACCATTCCCGTAAGACCGTCGCTGGCAAGGAGAAAGACGTCGCCGACCTGTGTCTCACCGGTGATGATGTCGGGCTCGATCTCGTTGCTCATGCCGATGCAGCACGTGATGACGTTGCTCTGCGGATGATGCCTCGCCTGCTCGGCCGTGATGAGCCCGGCGTCCACCTGCTCCTGGACCAGCGAGTGATCTCGCGTCAGCTGCCTCATCTCGCCGTCGCGGACCAGGTAGATGCGCGAATCGCCGACATGCCCGATCATATAGCGCGTGTCGGACAGAAGAAGCGCCGACGCAGTGCTGCCCATTCCCGTCTTCTCCACCTCGCTCATCGTGCGCTGGAAGACCTGACGGTTGGCGAGGCGAAGAGTGGACGCCAGCCTCCGACCGGCCTCTTCGGCCGCGAGATCGTTGACGTCGGCGAGCTCGCTGGCGATGAGATCAACGGCCATCTGGCTGGCGATCTCGCCCGCCGCATGGCCCCCCATGCCGTCCGCGACGATGAAGAGGCCGCGGTACTCGTTGGCGTCGGCGTAGAGGTTGTCCTCGTTCCCCTTGCGCAGCCTGCCCGTATCGGTTCTAGCTGAGACAGCCAGGTGCACTAATGAGCGCTCCCCGCGATGCGCGGGCAAGAAAATGTCAATGGATTGGCTCACAAAAAGGTTAACTCAGTACACAAACTACGCCACAGTCCACGGGGGCAGCAAGCGTTGTCCTGCCCGAAGTATTTCTTCCCCGCTCTGAAGCCGCCAGAGGCGCTCGTAGAGTCCGCCCCGCGCAAGGAGGGCTTCGTGGGTCCCCCGCTCGACCACCTCGCCGTGGTGCAGGACGAGAATCTCGTCGGCGCTGACGATGGTGCTCAGCCGGTGGGCGATGGCGATCGTCGTGCGCCCCTCCATGAGAATCGCCAGGGCGCGCTGAATCTCCGCCTCGATCTCGCTGTCCACGGCGCTCGTCGCTTCATCCAGAATCAACAGCGAAGCATCGGCTGCCACGGCCCGTGCGAATGACAGCAGCTGACGCTCCCCGACACTGAGTGAAGCTCCCCGCTCGCCAAGCTGCTGGCCATAGCCACCGGGCAGACGGCGGACTATGCGGTCGGCGCCGACCTTCGCCGCCGCTTCCGCGACCTCGTCGTCGGTGAGCGGATTCGAAAGCCGGATATTCGTCGCGACGTCGCCCGCGAAGAGGAAAATGTCCTGCTGAACGTAGGCGATCAGCCCGCGCAGCTCGTCCAGCGGCATCTCCTCGATGTCCACGCCATTAACGAGGATTCTGCCCCGCTGCGGCCGGTAGAACCGCATCAGCAGGTTCACGATTGTGGTCTTGCCCGCACCGGTATGCCCGACGATAGCGAGCGTCCTGCCCGGCTCGGCCGTGAACGAGACGCCCTTCAGCACCCACTCCGGCTCTGCCGGCGCGCCCGAAGACCTGCCGGCGACATGGCCGACGTCATAAGCGAACCAGACTCCGTCGAAACGCACCTCGACTTTCATCCTCTGCCGCTCGCGCGGCCCAGTGCGAATCGGGATAGTCGAGGGCTCAGTATCGAGGAGCATGAAGATCCGCTCCGAGCTCGCCATCGCGCTTTGAAGGATGTTGAATTTTTCGGCGAGGTCCTGGAGCGGCTGGTAGAATCGCCGGCTGAGCTGGAGAAATGCGGCCAGCGCGCCCACGGTGAGAGTATTGGCGTGAACGAGCGAGGCGCTGACGACGACCAGCAGCGCGACCGCAACTGACGTCAGCACCTCGATCGCCGGAAAATAGATGGCGTATACAGTGATTGACCTCTTGTGCGCCTCCAGATGGTCCGCGTTCAGCTTGCTGAATCGCTCCGCTTCGTGCTCCTCGCCTCCGAACAGCTGCACGATGCGCATTCCGGTGATGCGTTCCTGGAGGAAGGAGTTGATGCGCGCGAGCCGGGTCCGAATGTCGCGATAGGCGTCGCGAACGCCGGTGCGGAACCAGTCGGACACTCCTGCCACCAGAGGAATCACGAGCAGCACCGCAATTGACAGCCGCCAATCGAGGAGAAACATCGTCACGCCGATCGCGATCAGCGCGAAGAGGTCGCCGAGTCCGGAGACGACACCCGAGGTGAAGAGTTCGTTCAGGGTCTCGACGTCGGACGTCACGCGGGTGATGAGGCGGCCGGCGGGATTTCTGTCGAAGAAGGCGACGGACAGGCGCTGAAGATGCGCAAAGATCTCGATCCTGAGATCACGCATCACGCTCTGGCCGAGAAGATTGGTCAGCATCGCCTCGCCGAAGGAGCAGATGAACTGGGCGACGAGCGTGACAGCGAAGAGAATCGCGGCACGCACGATCGCTCCTTCGTCGCGCTTCGGAAGGGCGACGTCTATGACCTGCCGTGTGAGGAGAGGACCGGCGAGCTGAAGCACGCCTTCTATGAGAAGCAGCGCCAGCGCGGCGGCGACGAGCGCCTTGTACGGGCGGACATACTTCAGCAGCCTCCGCATGAGGCGCGCGTCATATGTTCTCGCCAGCGCGTCTTCTTCGTGCAGGGTTGCGGGGCTCGACATCCAGCGGTATGGTAACGGCAGATATGTCGCCACGCCACCGACGTCGGGGGAATGGTACGCAGGTTGCACTCCCCCGAGGTTGCAGTCCAGCTATCTGGGCTCATTTCACCCTACGGAGGAGAGATGAATTTTCTCGCATGGATCGTCCTTGGCCTGATCGCAGGAGCGATTGCCAAGGCAATTATGCCGGGCAACGACCCTGGTGGAATCATCGTCACGATGATCATCGGTATTGTCGGCGCAGTCATCGGCGGTTTCCTCGGCAGTACGCTGATGGGAGCCCCGCTGACGGGCTTCTCGCTCCAGAGCATGCTGCTCGCGGTCGTCGGAGCGCTGATTCTTCTCTGGATCTACAGAATGTCCACGCGGGGCCGTACTCGAGTACCATAGCGGCCACGGCCTCGGCAGGGTGAGGGAGTAGTCCATGCCGCTCTGGCTCTACTGGATCCTTCTCGGTCTGGTAGCGGGAACATTGGCCAAGTTCCTGGTGCCAGGGCGGGATCCATCTGGCTGCATCGTCACGATCCTGCTCGGAATCATCGGCGCGGTGATCGGCGGGTTCATTGGAACCCGCTTCGGCTGGGGCACCGTATCCGCCGGCAGCTTCGATCTCAGATCGGTCGCGCTCTCCACCTTAGGGGCCATCGTCCTGCTCCTCGCCGGGAGATTGGTGAGGCGCCTTTAGTTCAAGAGCGTTTTTTACCACAGATGGCACAGATGGGCACAGATGAAAACCCCGGGGTTTTCATCTGTGCCCATCTGTGCATCTGTGGTAAAGCGCTCTGGGAATCGGGGTTTCTTCGGCATTGCCGCCCCCGAGTGAATAACTTGCAAACGTGAAAGAGAGCATCGTCATCCGCGGCGCCCGACAGCACAATCTCAAGGGATTCGATCTCGAGATTCCGCGCCGCACCTTCACTGTCATCACCGGGCCCTCGGGATCGGGCAAGTCGTCCCTCGCCTTCGATACGATCTACGCCGAAGGACAGCGCCGGTACGTCGAATCGCTGTCGGCATACGCCCGCCAGTTTCTCGAACGCATGGAAAAGCCGGACGTCGATTCCATTGACGGATTGTCACCCGCTGTCGCCATCGAGCAGCGGAATCTGACCAAGACATCGCGCTCCACGGTCGGCACCGCCACCGAGATCTACGACTACCTCCGCCTCCTGTGGGCACGCGTCGGACACACACACTGCCCGGTCTGCGCGCGCGAGATGAAATCCGACACGGTGCAGTCAGTCGCCGATACGGTGCTTCGGCTGTCGCCTGGAATCCGGTTCTACGTCGCTTTCCCGCTCCGCCTTTCCGAGCGCGTCACGCACGCGGTCGTGGTGGAGAATCTGCGCGCGCAGGGTTTTCTGCGCGTTTACGCCAGTGGCGCAATGTTGCATCTCGACGACCTCGCCGGATCGAATACAGATCTCACCAGGGTCGCCGAGGTGCTGGTAGTCGTGGACCGACTGGCGCTGTCAGACGATGTCGGAGCACGTCTCAACGACGCCATCGGAACCGCTTTCGCCGACGGCGATGGCGAGTGCGTAATCGTTCTCGCGGATACGCTGGAGAAGCTTCGCTTCACCGAAAGATTCGAGTGTCCCTACGACGGCGCCCGCGCACCGGCGCCGTCGCCCCAGTTGTTCTCGTTCAACAATCCACGCGGCGCGTGCGAGCGATGCAATGGCTTCGGCGCGGTGCTCGAGTACGACGAGTCTCTCATCGTTTGCAATCCCGACCGCACTCTCCGGGACGGTGCAATAGATCCGTGGACGAAGCCGCGCTACGACAACAAGCGGCGCGCTCTCGCCGACTTCGCGAGGCGCGAGGACATTCCGATGGACAAGCCGTGGCGCGAGCTCACCGCGTCGCAGCAGCACATCCTCCTCAACGCACGCACCCGCGGCTACAAGGGCATCCTGCCCTTCCTCTCCGACCTCGAGGAGAAACGCTACAAGCAGTACATCCGGATCTTCCTTCGCCAGTACCAGACGGCGCAGGAATGTCCCGACTGCCACGGCGCCAAGCTGAAGCCGGAAGCGCTCAACGTGCGGGTGGACGGCCGCACCATCGCCGAGATCTCGGACCTCGCTGTGGGCCGTTTGTGCGAGTGGGTGGATGAGCTCGTCCTGTCGGAGTTCGAGCAGTCGGTCGCCGAGACGATTCTGCGCGAAGCGCGCGAGCGGATCAGATTTCTGCGCGACGTTGGACTCGACTACCTGTCGCTCAACCGTGCGACGCGCACGCTGTCCGGCGGTGAAGCGCAGCGAATCGGTCTCGCGAACTCACTCGGATCGCAGCTCGTGGACACTCTCTACGTTCTCGACGAGCCATCCATCGGACTGCATCCGCGCGACATGAGCCGCCTCCTCGGTCTCCTGAAGCGGCTTCGCGACTCGGGCAACACCGTTCTGGTGGTCGAGCACGACCTGGCGGCGATCGAGGCGGCGGACTTCATGGTCGAGCTCGGTCCGGGCAGCGGAGAGCATGGCGGCGAGGTGGTATTCGCCGGACCAATGTCGCGCGTGCACGAGAGTCCCCTTACCGGAAAGTATCTCACCGGGGAGCGGGAGATTCCGCTTCCGCTGGAGCGCAGACGGGTGGGTCCAAGATGGATCACGCTCACCGGCGCGAGAGAGCACAACCTGCAGGGCGTTGACGTTCGGATTCCGCTCGGCGCCATGACAGTGGTCACCGGCGTTTCCGGGTCGGGAAAAAGCACTCTCGTGCATGACGTCCTGTTCCGCGCGCTCGAGACGCTGATCGAGGGCGAGAACACCGCCAAGCGTCACCTCGGCGAAACGGTCGGATCATATTCGACGCTCACCGGCTGGGATGCGATAGACGAAGTCGTGATGATAGACCAGAGCCCGATCGGTAAATCGCCCCGGTCGAATCCGGTCACGTACATCAAGGCGTTCGACCAGATCCGATCGATCTTCGCCGACGCGCTGGTCGCGCGGCAGCGCAAGTACACGCCGAGCACGTTCAGCTTTAACGTCGAGGGCGGGCGGTGCGAGGATTGTGAAGGCGCCGGGTCGCTCGAGGTCGAGATGGTGTTCATGGCCGACGTTCATGTCCCGTGCGACGCGTGCGGGGGCAAGCGGTTCAAGCCGGAAGTGCTCGACGTCAAGGTGAATGGGAAGAGCATCGCGGACGTGCTCGAGCTCACCGTGGACCAGGCGATCCGGTTCTTCCCGCGCGAGGAGAAGCTCGGCCAGGCGCTGTGGCAGCTCCAGCAGGTCGGACTGGGATACCTTCGCCTCGGTCAGCCGGCGACGACGCTCTCGGGCGGTGAGTCGCAGCGAATCAAGATCGCGCGCGAGCTGGCCGCAGCGGGACGGAAGCGCGGGCGCAAGCTGTACATCATGGACGAGCCGACGACGGGGCTGCACCTCGAGGACATCCGGAAGCTCACTGAGGTTCTCGACCGGCTGATCGAGCATGGCCACACGCTGCTTCTCATCGAGCACAATCTCGACATCGTCAAGATCGCGGACTGGATCATTGATCTAGGGCCGGAAGGCGGCATCGGTGGCGGACTCCTCGTGGCGATGGGCCGGCCCGAAGAGATCGCCGCGGTGCCCCAATCGTACACCGGACAGTTTCTCGCGCCCATCCTGCGCAAGTCACCATTGCCTGTCGCGACCGAGAAGCGGCAACGCGTGGCGCGCTAGCGATTCTCCTGCGCCATGCGCGCGAGCTTCGTGACGAGCGCGCGCGGTGCGATCCTCTCCGCCTGCACCATGATCCTGTCGCGCACGCCCGGGATCGCGACACGCGTTCCCCGCATCATCGCCGCGTAGCCATACCGCGCAACGTCATCGGCTGCGGCGACGCCGAGCCTGGTGAACAATCTGGAATTGGAGGTGCCCGCCGTTTTGGCGAAATGCGTCGCCGTCGCGCCAGGGCAGAGGCATGTCACCGTGACGTCGCTATTGCGCAGCTCCTCGGCGAGCGCCTGGGAGAAGCTGAGGACGTATGCCTTGGTTGCGTAGTACACCGCCATCAGAGGGCCGGGCTGGAATGCGGCAGTGGAGGCGACGTTCATGACGCGCCCTTCCCTGCGTTGCAGCATTGCCGGAAGAAACAGCTTCGCGAGGTGTGTGAGCGCGGCGATGTTGACCTGGATCATGTCCAGCTCGCGATCCAGGTCGGTGTCGCTGAACTCGCCGCCCAGCCCGAAGCCAGCGTTGTTGATGAGGAAATCAACGCGCTTTCCCTCCGCCGTGACGGCATCGAACAATCTTTGCGGTGACGCCGGATCCGCGAGATCCGACGCGATGACCATGACTTTGACGCCGTACTTTCCTTCGAGAGTCCCCGCCGCGGCCTCGAGGGCATCGCGGTGGCGCGCGACGAGGATGAGATCATGACCGTGGGCGGCGAGCTGCTTTGCGAGCTCCAGGCCGATGCCGGCCGAGCCCCCGGTTACGAGGGCGGTCTTTTTCTGATTTGATTTTGACGTGGTGGTCATCTTGTCTGGGATATGGAGGGACGTCCTGGCGGGCTGGAGTGGATAATAGACGGCATCCAACGGCAAGGCGCATGCGACGAGCCATCGCGGTTGATTTAGGTCTTCGCCCGGCGTAGTTTTCTCAGACCATTCCCGAGTAGCTCAGGTGGTAGAGCAGGTGACTGTTAATCACCGGGTCGGGGGTTCAAGTCCCTCCTCGGGAGCTTTGTAAGTGGGTCCATGACAAGTAGTTAGGGAACAGGCTCAGGCGAACTTGCCCGAGCCTGTTTCTTTTTATGCACCCAACCAACTACTGACCTTCATGAAATTGGGGTGAGGCCCCGGCGCGGGGATTCCGCACACGTACGCACATGTCGCGCGAAAGCGCTTACCCGAACTCGCTGAAGATCAGTAACGGGGGATGTCCGGCGCCGCCTCCCGTGCCTTGATCTCGATCGGCTCCGCGGCGCCCTCGCCGGGCGTCCGCGGGATGCCGTTCTCGGTGAAGAAGCGCGTCATGAATCGCTGCCCCTCACCGATCCGCTCGACCTCGATCGCGACGGCGTCCACGGACTGCTCGAGGTGCGTCAAGCCGTCGGTGAACTCGCGGGGTAGGTCAGGGATCGCCGACCCCCCCCAGCGCCAGATACGGCGCGCGTAGCGCCTCGGTGCGAGCCGCCACACGAGGTACGCGCCGAGGAGCAGCAGCCCGGCATGTACGCCGGTATGGAGCAGTTCCCCCTCCGCGGCGGCGATCCCCGCGCCGGCCAGGTTGACGACGATGAAGAGCACGGCCACCACCAGCCAGACCTTGGAGCGCCGAGTCATGAGGAACGCCTCCTGTGGTTGCTAGCTAGTGTCCGTCCTGAAACGGTGGTTTCTGTCGGGCGGTGAGTCAAGCCTGCATTCGTTGTGAGGCCTTTTGTGTGCGGCTTTGGCTTGATGTTGCGTGACGATGTTTTTGTACGGCGTGCGGGCGCGCCTTTTGACACTGACGGCCAGATCGAAGCCACGCCGGAGAGAAAAACGATTTCTTCGGCGCGGTGAAGTTGGCTGCGTGGAGGTTCAGGCCAATCGGTGTCGCGCGAGAGTGAGCAGGTTGGCCGTGAGCACTCCCATTCGCACGTAGGCGACGAAGCCAGTCGCGCCTTTCCACGTGCAGCGGTCCAGCCCGAAGGCGCGCTTGAGGAGCGAGATCACGCTCTCGATCCCGGCGCGAAATGCGCGGAGCTTTCGGTAGACCCAGCTGCTTTTCACCATGTCGAGCACGGCCAGTCCGCGGCGCGCAGGATTCCGAACGAGATGCGAATCATGTGGGAGACCTCTCTCGGTAGAAAATGGTTGGCCTACGGGGCCCGCCGGGCGAGTCGCATCGCGAGCGCTCGACCCAGATACGCCGCAACGCCGGCGACGAGCAACGTGGCGGCGGCGATTCCGGGCGCGGACACCGCCATCACGAGCAACGCGCCCCAGCAGACGAGCAACCCGAGCCACCACTTGCGCGGATACAGATACCCGACGATGAGCGCGCCGGGGATGTGCCACACCGCGACGTACGCGGCCACCATGCCCGGCGACCAGCTCGTCGGGGAATCGGAGAAAGTGACGACGACTCCCCAGAAACCGGTGGCGAGCACCAGAACGATCGTTACGGCGAGTCGGGATCCCACGTTCATCAGTGCCACCTTGACGTCACGAGAAGCAAACCTACAAGCAGACCGTGAGAACACCATCACGGGTGCGCCACTCTTTTCTATCGCGTTAACACCACGTCGTGAGTTTCAGGACGCGCTCTAGCTAACGCCCATTATGCCGCAAGCGGAACAGGTGAACGCTGCGGTCCGACGCCGCGGCATGGTCGCCTCGGCCACGGACCCTACGTGAGGCGGTACTGCGTGGTTTCAGTCGGCTGCGCCACACCGAGGAAGCGTGGAACGCCCATACCTTCGCCAGTGCCGGGGTCATATAGCTCCGCCAAGACACCCGTCCCGAGGCTCCCCCGGCGTTCATCGCGCTCTCGCTCCTGCGTTGACTGTTCTTCCTGACGGGTCTTACGTGAGTGTTCCAGGGTCTCCCACGTGGTGTATGTATACCAGATAAGTCCGACAGCCGTGACCCTTCCCTTGTTGTGGAGGCATGCGGCACTGCCGTGCTTCGCCTGGGAAGCCGTCCGGCGAACCACCGCGCGTGAGCCCGCGACCATGCGCGCCGGAGAGACCAAATCCGCGTGATGGCGGGCGCTACCTGGCGCCCGCCCCCTTGTAGATAACTCCATTCTTCATCACGAAGCTCACGTGCTCCGTGCGATGGATGTCCTCGAGCGGATTGCCCAGCACGGCGACGATGTCGGCGAGCTTGCCCGCCTCGATCGAGCCGACGCGTTTCTCCCAGCCGAAAAGCTTCGCCCCGTTCAGCGTGCCAGCGGTGAGCGATGCGATCGGAGTCAGTCCTCCCCACTCCACCATCAATCCGAACTCGCGCGCGTTGGTCCCGTGCTGAATGACACCGGCGTCGGTACCCAGCGCGATCTGCACCTTATGCGCGGCGGCGAGCCGGATGCCGTTTCTCATGGCTGCCGCCGCGGCAAGCGCCTTTTCCGCACGCAGACCCTTGAGCACGCCATTTTTCGCGAAGCCTTCGACCCCCGCGCCGGCCATCAACGTCGGAACGAGAATTGTCCCGTGCTGCACCATCAGCTTTGCGCCTTCCTCATCGAGGAACGAGCCATGCTCGATGGACGCCACACCGGCGCGCGTGGCAATCTTGATTCCTTCGGTTCCGTGGGCGTGCGCCGCAACCTTGCGGCCCAGCTTGGTCGCCTCGTCCACGATCGCCTTCATCTCCTCGTAGGTGTACTGCGTCGCTCCGACAGCGTCACCCTCGGATAACACGCCCCCGGTCGCGCACGCCTTGATGACGTCGGCGCCGTACTTCACCTGGTACCGCACGGCCGCCCGTACCTCTTCGGGACCGTTCGCGACTCCCTCACGGTAGCTCCGCTCGAGAAGTCCCGGACGCCAACCGTTGTCGTCACAGTGTCCGCCGGTGATTCCCAGGGCATGCCCCGCCGCCGCCATTCGCGGACCGATCGCTCTCCCGTCGTCAATCGCCTGGCGCAGCGCCATGTCACCGAAGTCGCCCGAGCCGACGACGCGAATGGACGTAAACCCGGCCATCAACGTCTTCTGCGCGTTCGACACACCGAGTATGGCGGCGTAGCCCGGGTAATCCTTGACGCTGGAGAGGTCCGCCATGGGATCGCCAAGCGTGCGTCCGGTGATGTGAGTGTGCGCATCAATGAAGCCGGGAAGCAGCGTCACGTCGCCAAGCTCCACTACGCGCGCCCCCGCGGGCACTGCGACGCTCGACGCCGGCCCGGCGGCGACGATCCGGTCGCCCGTCACGACGATCGCCGCATTCAGCACTACCGCCGGGCTTGCGATGGTTATCATCCGCGCCGCCTTCAGCACGACAGTCTCCGGCGGTGCAGTCTGAGCGGCCGGTGCCTGCGCGCGCGATGCCGGCACGGCCGTCGTGACAAATAGGGCGGCGAGGAGCAGGCCGAGCGCGGCGCGAATGCGAGTCATCACGGTAATCTCATTTGTGAAGTGTGGTCCTTCGATGTCATATCAACTGAGCGTTCGCGCAGGCCCGGTAACGACCCGCAGCGCCAACGGGCAGGAAATTACGTCGAGCGAAGCGGTTCGCGCACGGTGCAGCTCTCCGTCGGTCTCGTACGTGGGCGCCGCCTCGAACTTCAACTCGAATGACCGCGAGCGCTCCATCACGCAGCCTGGCTGGCTCTCGTGCGCTCCCATCGTCGCCGCCACGAGCATGGCGATCCTGCGCGCCGGCGGCAGAAAAAGGATGGAAACCGCGTCGAGGCAGCCATCAGTCACTGATGCGTTCGGGGCGATCCTGAACATTCCGCCGAAATTCGCGGAGTTCGCGATCACCAGCAGCATGTGCAGCTGCGCCGGACGATGTGATTCCTCCGACCTTACCTCCACCTCGATGCCCGCGAACCCGAAAATCTGACGGACCGCCGTGTAGAGGTACACCGAGCTGCCACGCAGCCATCGCGTGCGCCTGATTTCCTCGAGCACCGCGACGTCGAACCCGAATCCGCAGCAGTTGACGAAGAAGACGTCCTCGATCCGGCCGACATCCACCCGCGAACCGGCCGGCTCCACGCAAAGTCGCGCAATCGTCTCGGCGCTCGCTCTTTCCGTGCCGAGCACTTTGGCGAAGTCGTTACCTGTCCCCGCGGACATGACTGCTAGCCGCGCGTCGCTCCCGGAGTGAAGGATGGCGTTCGCGACATTGGATGTCGTGCCATCGCCGCCAACCGCGACGAGAGTGGTGAACCCGTCGGCGATGGCCTGCCTGGCGCTACCGGCCTCGTCGCCCTTGTGAGCGGTCGTCCGGATGTCGCTCACGCCGATCTCGGCGAACCGCGCCGAGATCTCGGGAATCATTCGCGCCGCGCGTCCTCTTCCCGCTACCGGGTTGACGATGACGCAGACGCGCTCATCCATCAATGTGTGCCCAGCTGCTTCCAGGGCATGGCGGGAATATCCGCGCGCTCGGCGAATACTCCGGCAGCGAGCAATGGCCACACGCGCGCCTTGTCGGCGTCCGTGAACGAGAAGATCGCCATCCCGGTGACAGCTTCATCCACGTCTCCAACGGTGCAATGCGATACATGACGTTCGGACCCGACTATAATAGGACGATGCAACGTCCGCGAAATCTCTTTTTTCTGTCCGCTCTGTTCATTTTCGCGGGAGCCATGCACTTCGTGATTCCGCGCGGCTATGCGGCGATAATGCCGCAATGGGTTCCGTTGCCCGGACTGCAGCGCTTGGCGGGACTGGGACTGATCAGCGCTCAGCCCCGGACGACTTTGTAAACGCGCCCGCTAGTCTTCGAGCACCGGCTCGTACCCGTCGTCGCTCACCGGAGCCAGATGGCTGTTCCCGCTGAGAACCCGCGCGCATGTGTTCCAGCGAAGGATCGCGTCATCGTTGCCGGCCGGCCGGATCGCCTCGGCCTTCTCGTACCAGTCCATCGCCTCGCGGAGCGACTCGTACACGATCGCCCCGGAGCCCATCCCTCCCTGCGCCAGCAGCGCCTGGCCTCTTCGCTCGGCGATCATCCCGGAGTAGTAGGCGCGCTGATACTCGTCGGTGATGCGCGCGAGATACTCCTTCGCCCGCATCACGCCCGACACCGCGACGCCGCTGTGCAGATCGGTGAGAGCGAGGACCAGCATCACGAGCACCTGCTGGTTCTCCGGATCCACCTCAAGGATGTCGAGGCAGATGCTCTCTGCCGCCCACGACTGGTTGAGCAGGCGATAGCGCTCGGCCTTCTGAATCGCGCGGGGAATGGCGTCGCGCGAGATCGGCTTCAGCTTGAACATGTGCTCACCTTCTACTCGGAGACCGACGTCGTGTAGCTCTCGAGGTGCCCGTTCGACGCCGGATCTGCACTACATCGACGCCCACCACCGGCTATTTCTTTTCCTGCTGGGTCTTGTCGGCGACGTACAGCTCGAGATAGCCACACTCCTCGCAGACGAACGGCATCACGACGAGGCCCGAATTGGGATTGATCGTTCCGTCAGTGGCGCCGCCCGTCATGTTCACGAGAGCCTTCAGAGTCTCGGTGCGGTTCATCCGTGCGCTGGGGTGGTTGATGCAGTAGCGCTTCCCTTCCTTGATCGGCATGCAGTGTCCCGTGAATGGGTTGGTGGTCTGGGGAACGGTGGCCAAATGTAGGGATGCTCGTACGTCACAGCCAGAAGCGCCGTCCCTCGAAACGCTGCTTCCGCTGCTCCGCGGCGGCATCCCACTTCGCCCGCTGCTCGGCGGTGAGCACCGTGCGAACTTCGTTCTGCACCTGCGTGCGGAGCGCGGTGACACGCTGACGGGACTGCTCGCGCTGCTGCGCGAAGCGCTGACGCGTCGCGGCTGAGGTGTCACCCTTCTGCCGTGCATCGCGAAGGACCTTGAACTGCGTCTGTCCCTGCTCGCGCAGCGACTTGAGCTGCGGCTGATACTTCTCGTGGATGGCCTTGATGCGCGACTTCTGCGCATCGGTGAGATTGAGCTCCGCCATCAGGCGGCCCTGACACTGTCCGCGTCCGAAGTGTCCACGCGGACCGCGCATCCATCCGCCGCGCGCTCCTTCCATGCAGCCATGACGCGGCCCGCCGTCGCGCATCCCGCGACCCGTGCTGTCCGGCTTCGCTGGAACCTGGGCTCCGGCGATCACCGCCATTCCAACCGCTACAACGGCGCCAAGGGCAGCCGTGCGAATTTTCGACATCGAACCTCCATATCGTTAGCGTCCTACGCCTTGTGCGTGTGACAACTGGTAGACGTGGTGGAACGCGCGACGTTAGGGAAACTTCGATGGAACATTCGCAGATCAGCCCGCCGCCGCCTCGGGCACGGCACCGAACCTTCGCTCGCGGGCGTGGAATTCCTCGACGGCCGCGGCGAGGTTGGCCGGCGAGAATTCGGGCCACATGCGGCGCGTGAAGTAGAGCTCGGCGTAGGCGCACTCCCAGAGCAGGAAGTCGCTCAGCCGCTGCTCGCCGCCGGTGCGGATGAGCAGGTCAACGTCACGTGAGGCGCCAACGCCGTTGTCAACCTGCGAGAGCAGCCGCGCGAACGCGGCGCGCTCGGCGTCGAGGTCGGCGTGCGGCTCGGCGCGCATGTGGCGCGCTGCGCGGAGCACGGCGTCGCGCGCGGAATAATCCACCGCGATGCGCAGCTCGAGCGTGCGGCCTTCGCGCGTGGCGCTCTCGGCGTTGCAGATCGCCCGGAGAAGCTCGGCGGGAATGCGATCGCGCCGGCCTATGATCTTCATTCGCACGCCGTTCGTCACGCAGCGGGCGACCTCCGAGACCAGGTAGCGGCGGAAGAGGCGCATCAGCAGCGCAACTTCGCGCGAGGGCCGGCGCCAGTTGTCGGCGGAGAACGCGTACAGCGTCAGCGTGCCTATTCCGCAGTCGGGCGCGGCCTCGACGATCTTGCGGACCGTGCGCGCGCCGGCGATGTGGCCGGCCGTGCGGAGATGTCCGCGCGCCGTGGCCCATCGGCCGTTGCCATCCATGATTATCGCGACGTGAATGCCGCGCGGAGTGCTGGTGCTCATGTTCTGAATGTCGTGGGGGCTAACGATCCCGGGTGGCGCGGATCAGGGCTTCCATATGGTCGAGGTAGCGCTCGAGCGCGCGGCGGCCGGCCGCCGTCAGACGATACTGCGTCTTCGGCATCCGTCCCTGGAACGACTTGGTGCATGCGATGTACTCGGCTTCCTCAAGCTTGCGGGCATGCACGCTCAGGTTTCCGTCGGTCGTGTTCATCAGCTTCTTCAGGTCGCTGAAGCTCAGCGAATCGTTCACCGCGAGCGCGCTGACGATGCCGAGCCGCAGACGCTCGTGTATGAGACGATCGAGCTCCTCCGCCTTCTGCGCGGGAGGGCGGCGCAGCGCGGCGCCTTTCATTGGACTGCGCGTGCCGGAGTCATCCCGTGCCGCGCCATTCTTAGCCACCGTAACTCCTGGCGATTGGGATACCGAACGCGATGTGCAGACCTCCGAATGCCAGACCGAGTATCCAGTGGCTCCAGTCTGCGGGAATGAAAAGCGACAGGGCGCCAGCAACCATGAAGCAGAGGCCCATCACGGGAACGATCTGCACCGAGAACGCACCGCCGGCGACCACCGCGGTACCGTAGAGAAGCAGCCAGACGCCCGGAATCACTTCGAGCATCCCTGCCCGATACAACACGAAGGTCAGCAGTGCGCCGACGATCATCGGCGGCGAGAAGCTGAGCACGAATTTCCGCCCGGGCCCGGAGAGCAGCGGCATTTTCGCCGCCCGCGCCTTCCGGACCATCGCCCAGACCATGATCAGCGGCGATAGAATCGCAGATACCAGCCAGATGTTGAGCGCACCCGTCGCCGTCTGCTGCAGCGAGGCGACAATCGCGACAACGATCGCAATCACGCCGATGGCAACCATTCCCCATCCCGAAACCGCGGTGAACGAGCCCGCCGCCTCCATCGTGTTCCTGATGAACGCGAGGTTGTCCATCGCGCGGCCGTGGAGCGATGAAAGCTCCTTCGGGGGCGGTGGCCTGAGCGGGCGGACCGATGTCATGTGCATATCATATGGCGGCTTCCCGAGGGATGTCAAGTACTTTGCCCTACAAAGCGCGGCCGCCCGCAAACCCGTGGAGTGTCACGGCGCCCAGCTCACGTCAGCTCAGCGAGATCGGCCCCGGCAGCGGATCACTGGCCGGGAAACTCTGCTCCACCATCTTGTCCAGCCGCCGCTCATCGATCTCTTCCGCAAGCATCGCGATCAGGTTGCCGCAGAACGCGGGCAGGTCCTCCTGCCTGCGGCTCGTCAGGAGGTTCTGGTCCACCGCCACCTGCTTGTCCACCCATGATCCGCCCGCGGCACGGATGTCCTCGGCGATGTCCGGATGCGATGTCACAGTCCGGCCCTCGAGCGCGCCCGCTTCGGCGATGATGCGCGGCGCATGACAGATCGCGGCGACCGGCTTATCCAATTCCATGAAGCCACGCACCAAGCCCACCGCTTCGGGAGTCGCCCGCAGCGCTTCCGTGTTGCGGATGCCGCCAGGAAGAACCAGGGCGTCGAAATCCCGCGCGCTGACTTCTCCGGCGAGACGATCCACATTGAACGTGTCCGCCTTTTCTTCGTGAATGAATCCCTGAATAGTCCCCGCCTTGAGCGACACAAGCGTGACCTCGGCGCGGGCCTCCTTCAGCGCCTGCCAGGGCGCGGTAAGCTCCACCTGCTCGACACCGTCCGTGGCCAATACAGCGACCTTCCGACCCGTCAGATCTCCCGCCATTCAATCCCCCTGCCGTTATTGTCAGGCACGGTCCTGACCAGTCAGGAAACGTGCCACAGTTGGACGATGTTGACGCACATCCCGAGCGCGTACACATTTAACGTCCATACCCACGTTTCCTCCAGCCACCCGGATTGCGCGAGGATTTATTGAGTCGCACGGTCGGCGTACTGTTGCTGCTTGCGTTCCTGGGTACTCGCTCGTCGGCCTGGTGCCAGAGCAGTTCCGCGCCGACGTCAAAGGAGTTGCGCGCTGCGCGTGTGGCTGATGGACGCATCCACATTGACGGCCACCTCAATGAGACCGCGTGGGCAACAGTTAAAGCAGGGACCGACTTCACCCAGAGGGATCCCTCCGACGGTACCCCGGCCAGCGAGCGCACCGAGGTACGCGTTCTTTACTCGGAATCCGCCATTTACGTTGGGGTTCGCGCCTTCGATTCGGAGCCCAGACGAATTATCTCCGAGGTCGCGCGCCGCGACCGCACCGTTCAGGCCGACGAGATCTCCGTTTTCTTCGATTCCTATTTCGACAGGCGGACGGCCTTCGAGTTCGCGGTAAATCCGAGTGGCGCCATTCGGGACGTGTATTACCAGGACGAGTACACGAGCGATATCTCCTGGGATCCGGTTTGGGAAGTGGTCACCAGCGTGGATAGCGCCGGCTGGACGGCTGAGTACCGCATCCCGCTCACGCAGCTGCGCTACGATCGGCGTGGCAATCGCTGGGGATTTCAGGTGATGCGCCGGGTTCAGCGTAAATCCGAGCGCGCCTACTGGATGCCATACTCGAAAAAAACGAGTGGTCTGGCATCGCGCTTTGGGACATTGACAGGCCTCGATAGCTTGAGCCAGCCCGTGCGGTTGGAACTGCGTCCATATACAGTGAGCTCACGCCGGACACGCAAGGCAAGCTCCGTCGGCTCGTACGCCCCGCCTGTGGATACGCGGCTTAGTGGAGGTGGAGACGTCAAACTCGGCTTGACGTCCAACTTGACTCTGGATGTTACAGTGAACCCGGATTTCGGTCAGGTCGAAGCCGACCCATCGGTTGTAAATCTGTCCGCTTTCGAGTCGTACTTTCCGGAGAAGCGGCCGTTTTTCGTGGAAGGTTCCGGACTCTTTGGAACCTACGTTCAGCAAGGCCAGGTGTTTTATTCGCGCAGAATCGGGCGAAGTCCGCAAAGCGGCGCGGCCCCGCCGCCGAATGGTAGCGTCGAGATTCCCGATCAGACGCGAATTATCGGCGCGGCTAAACTGACCGGAAAGAAGGTCCGCGGCTTCAACGTTGGACTCGTTAGCGTTATGACAGCTCAAGAAAAAGCGCTTCTGCGCGATTCAGCCGGAAACGTTTCCGGTGATTCGCCAGTTGAGCCGCTTACGCATTATCTGGTCGGACGACTGGAAAAGGATTTCAGGAACGGATCGAACACCGTCGGCGCAATGATAACCGGCGTCAATCGAAAGCTGACTCCGGAGCTGAGGTTTCTGCGCTCTTCGTCATACGTCGGTGTTGCTGACGGCGTGCATCGCTGGGCGAACGGGACATACGCATTGCGCTGGAACATCGCCGGAAGCGATATCCGCGGAAGCAGAGCCGCTATCACCGCCGCTCAAAGATCATCCTTTCGATATTACCAGCGTCCTGATGCTCGTCATACAGACCTTGACACAAGCCGGACGGAGCTCAGCGGTTGGACCGCGACAGCAAACTTCGGCAAGGAGACGGGAACGTGGACCTACTGGGGGTTGGCCAGTCAAACCTCTCCGGGCTTCGACGTAAACGACCTGGGATTCCAGTTTGGAGGCGACAATCGCGATTTACGCGTTGGAGCGGGCTACAATCATACACGTCCGAAGGGGGTTTTCAGGGATTATCAGATCAGCGCTACCGGATGGCGAAGATGGACTACCGGCGGGGAGCTGATCGAAACTTTTTTTCCATTCGTCTATGTGGGGGCCACGTTTAAAAATAACTGGACGCTTATGGCAAATCCGATGAATGTGGATTTCAGCCGGCGTTGCATAACATGTTTGCGCGGAGGCCCATCACTTCGTACGGATCCCTTTCATGCCCACTTTCTGAGAATTACGACCGATCGTAGACGCAATATTGCCTTTGGCATGGAAGGTTACTGGAACGCCGCCTTTACCACTGGTCCGCGCGCGGGATCCGTCGCACAAACTCTCTACTGGAAGGCGAGTGAGACACTGAATGGCAGCGTGACGACCAGGTACTCGCCGTCGGATGATCCCTACCAGTATGTGACAGCTCGGCGGGCGTTGGACTCGACGCGGTATGTGCTCGGCGAAATTCACCAGAAAACGGTGTACCTCACCAATCGCCTCAACTGGACGGTCAATCCCAAACTTTCATTCGAGTTCTATGCCCAGCCATTCGTGTCATCAGGTTCGTATGACAATTTCAAGCAGGTTGTAGATCCGGCGGCGAAGAGTCTCGCGAATCGCTTTTCCCCGTTGCCTGGATTCACCTGTGGAAATACGGGTGTATGCTCAACCGATTACAATGCGGATGGCGTAGCCGAATTCTCTTTCGGGCGTCCCGACTTTCGCTTTCTCCAGCTGAGATCGACCGCCGTACTGCGTTGGGAATATCGGCCCGGGTCGGTGCTTTTCGTCGCCTGGCAGCACGGGAGAACCGGCTCGGAAAGCAATCCAACATTCAGCGGGTTCGGCGATTTCCCGGATATTTTGAAGATTCGTCCCGACAACACCGTCCTCGTGAAGGCGAATTACTGGGTGAATTTCTAAGGCGTCCACACTATGCCTCTTGTAGACCTTTACGGCCACGAAGAACTCCGGACCCGCCTGTCGCGCGCTGCCGGCGCCGGCTCACTTCCCGCAAGCCTGCTCTTGCACGGTCCGCGCGGCACGGGGAAGCAGCGACTCGCCCTCTGGCTTGGCCAGTTGCTGCTCTGTGAGAATCCCCCTCGCCCCTGCGGGAAGTGCAGGAACTGCCAGTACTCCCGCAATCTCACACATCCGGACCTCCACTGGTACTTCCCCCGACCGCGGCTCAAGGACGCTGACCCCGATCTCGCCGACGTCAGGGACGATTACCAGGACGCGATCGCCGAACGCGTCTCCAACGGGGGACTCTACGCGGCCCCACCAGGCAATGAAGGGATCTTCGTCGCCACGGTGCGAGCCATCGTTCAGGAAGCCGTCATGTCGCCGGCGATCGGGAGCCGCAAGGTCTTCGTGATTGGCGACGCCGAGCGGATGGTATCGCAGGAAGGCGCGGACCAGGCGGCAAATGCGTTTCTCAAGCTGCTCGAGGAGCCGGCGCATAACACGAACATCATTCTCACGTCGAGCGAGCCCGGTGCGCTTCTTCCGACGATTCGCTCGCGCACGGTGGCGGTGCGTGTCGCGCCGCTGCCCGAGCCCGCGGTCAGGGCATTCCTCTCGGATCCGGTCGTGGAAGAAGCGCTCGACACAGCCCACGGCGCCCGATCCATCAACGAGCGCATACAGCTCGCTTCGGGTGCGCCCGGCACGCTGTTCGGCGACGATGCGCGGGGCCGTGCGATGGCGGCGGCCCGCCGGCTTCTCGACGCCGCCGCCGCACCGCAGGTATCAGAGCGCCACGCGGCGGCGATGGCTGTGGGAGCATCGGGAGCCCGCGGTAGCTTCACAGACGTGCTCGATTCACTCATCCTGATACTCGCCGAGCGCATGCGGGCGGCGCTTCACGATGGCAATGAGCAGCGCGCGCTTGCAGTCAGCCGCGCGGCCGACAGTGTAGGCCGCGCCAGACTCCTCGCCGGCGGGAACGTCAATCCGCAGCTCATCACATCGAGCCTGCTGCGCGATCTCTCAGCCGCTGTACGATGAGCGATCTCACTCACACCGACGAGTCCGGCCACGCAAGGATGGTTGACGTAGGCGCGAAGAACCGGTCCGACCGCTTCGCCCGCGCGTCGGGTGCGATCAGGATGTCGGCGACGACGCTGGACGCCATTCGCGCCAATGCGCTGAAAAAAGGAGACGTGCTCGCGGTCGCCCGAATCGCGGGAATCATGGCCGCCAAGCGCACGTCCGACACGATCCCCCTCTGCCACCAGATTGCGCTGACCGACGTGGGCGTGGAGTTCGTTCTCGACGATACGCTTCCCGGCGTGCGGGTACAGACATATGCGCGCACGCTCGACAGAACCGGTGTCGAGATGGAAGCACTGACCGCCGCCGCGGCTGCGCTCCTCACCATCTACGACATGGCGAAGGCGCTGGATCGCGGAATGACGATCAGTGAGATCGCGCTGATCGAGAAAAGCGGTGGAGCGTCGGGAGACTGGAAGAGCCCGGGCTGAGCCGCGCTTTCGGCACTACACTTCCGCGGCGAGCTGCTTCGCGGCGTCGCTGATCCGCCGAATGTAGGCCGTGAGATCCTCGTCCGCCGTGCGCGGGGGGAGAACGAACTCCGGATTCTGAGGATCGGTGGAGCTCGGCATGTTCACCATGAGATCGCCGCCGCGCTCGATCACCGCGTTCTCGAACAGCTCGACGGCGCTGAGCAGGTCCGCGAGCTGCGCCGCGTCTTCGTCGGCACTGACTTCCACACCCTTCTGCAGAAGGCGGCCAGATATCTCCGTAGCGGCGTCCGCGCGCTCCTGCCTCCGGTGCGGGTCCAGCATTTCGTTGCGCAGCTCCGATCCGTCTGGCGGCAAATGCATCCTGTCTCCCTGTTGTGGTGGCCAACCGATCTACCTGCAAGACGCGTCCCGCGGTGTCGGCGCCCTTGCCGATATCGCGCCTGATCGGCTAGTTAGAGGCCTTCAAAGCCCCCACCCCCCGGAGCAGCCCGCCGTGCACAGAAAGCAATTCCGCATCGTCGCCTCGGCCGCCTTGATCGCGGCTATCCCCTTCGTAGCGGACGCGCAGAGCACCACCGCGTCCAGACCTTCGGCATCATCCGCCGCACCGTACGACACGGCCGCCTTCGCGGCGTTCAAGTGGCGGGAGATCGGACCGTTCCGTGGAGGCCGCTCGGTCGCCGTCGCGGGCTCGGCCAGCCGGCCGTGGGAATACTACTTCGGCACGACGGGCGGCGGTGTCTTCAAGACGACCGATGGCGGCATGACGTGGGCGCCGGTGACCGACAAGTTTTTCGGAGGTACGATCGGCGCGATCGCGATCAGCCAGTCGAATCCGGACATCGTCTACGTCGGGACCGGCGAGCACGCGATCCGCGGCAACGTGTCGCACGGGGACGGCGTCTACAAGTCCGCCGACGCGGGAAAGACATGGACATACATCGGACTGGCCGACACGAGACAGATTGGCCGCATTCGCGTCCATCCGAAAAATCCGGACATCGTTTACGTCGCGGCCCTGGGACATGTGTGGGGACCGAATGCGGAGCGCGGCGTATTCAAGTCGGAGAACGGCGGAAAGAGCTGGCGCCGCGTGCTGTTCCAGAGCGATTCCGCGGGCGCCGTGGATCTGGCGATGGACGCGACCGACCCGAACACGCTCTACGCATCGTTATGGCATGCCTACCGCAAGCCGTGGAAGCTCGTCTCCGGCGGCACCGGAAGCGGAATATTCAAATCCACCGACGGTGGCGAGAACTGGACCAACATCACGCGTAATCCGGGACTCCCCTCAGGAATACTGGGCAAGATCGGCGTCACGGTCTCACCGGCGAATCAGCGGCGGCTGTGGGCTCTCATCGAAGCGGATTCGGGTGGAGTCTTTCGCTCCGATGACGCGGGCGCGACGTGGACGAAGACCAACTCCGAGAGAAATCTCCGCCAGCGCGCGTGGTACTACACACGCATCTTCGCGGACACGAAGGACACGAGTACCGTGTATGCGCTCAACACGGGAATGTATCGCTCCACCAACGGCGGGAAGACGTTCCGTCCGATTCAGGTGCCGCACGGCGACAATCACGATCTCTGGATCTCGCCGACTGACAACAACCGGATGATCGAGAGCAACGACGGCGGCGCGAACGTCTCGTTCAACTCCGGGCGCACGTGGACCGAGCAGGACCAGGCGACGGCGCAGTTCTATCACGTCACGACCACGAATCATTTTCCATATCGGGTCTGCGGCGCGCAGCAGGACAACTCGACGCTCTGCGGACCAAGCCGTTCGCCGGGCGGAATATCCAGAGACCAGTGGTACGACGTCGGCGGCGGCGAGAGCGGGTATATCGCCGTGCGGCCGGACGATCCGGACATCATCTACGCCGGCTCGTACGGTGGCCTGCTCACCCGCCACGATCAGCGCACCGGGTTCGAGCGCAACATCAATCCGTGGCCCGACAATCCGATGGGCCACGATGCCGCGGATGCGAAGTACCGCTTCCAGTGGACTTTCCCGATCGTGATCTCGCCGCACGACGCGAAGACGATCTACGTCGGAAGCAGCGTCGTGTTCAGGTCGAAGAACGACGGCCAGAGCTTCGAGCCGATCAGCCCCGACCTCACGCGCCACGATCCGCGGACACTCGGTCCATCGGGCGGTCCGATCACGAAGGACCAGACGTCGGTCGAGTACTATGCGACTGTGTTCGCGATCGCCGAGTCACCGGTGACGCCCGGAGTGATCTGGGCGGGTTCGGATGACGGGCTGGTGCACGTGACGCGCGACAACGGCAAGTCGTGGAAAAACGTCACGCCGCCGAACATTCCGGAGTGGAGCCGCATTTCCATCATCGAGCCCTCGCATTTCGTGCCGGGCACGGCATACGTGGCGTCCAATCATTTCCAGATGGACGACATGCGGCCCTACATCTATCGCACCACCGATTACGGCGCGACGTGGCAGCTCGTCGTGGACGGAATTCCGCCGACCGAGTTCGTGCGCGTCGTCCGTGAAGACCCGGTGCGCCGTGGCCTGCTGTTCGCCGGCACGGAACGCGGTGTGTGGGTCAGCTTCAACAATGGCGGCGCATGGCAGTCGCTGCGGCGCAATCTGCCGTTCGTACCGGTTCACGATCTCGCTGTGAAGGAAGGCGATCTCGTAGCGGCGACGCACGGCCGCTCATTCTGGATCCTCGACGACGTCTCGGCGATGCGTCAGATGAACCCCGCGATCACGGCTGCCGCCGCGCATCTGTTCAAGCCGCGCGACGTGTATCGCGCGAACTTCAACGGCGGCGGCGGCACGGGCGCCGCGGGCGGTCATCCCACGGGACTGAATCCGCCGTCGGGAGCGATCGTGTACTACTGGCTCAAGGCGCCGAACCAGACCGTGACGATGGAATTCCTCGATCGCACGGGCAAAGTCATCCGTACCTTCACGAGCAACCAGGGTCCGCAGGCCGCGCGGGATTCCCTGCGCGCCGACAGCATCCGCACCGCGCGAGCCGACAGTCTCAAGCGGGCCGGACTCCCCGCCGACACCAGCGTCCGCACCGAAGCCCGCGGCGAAGAGACCGTGAGCGAGGACGGGCCACGTCGCCAGCAGGCTCCGCCGCGTGTATCCAATCGCGCGGGTCTGAACACGTTCGCGTGGAACCTCCGCTATCCGGACGCGTCGACGTTCGAGAACATCATCATGTGGGCAGCCGGCACGCAGAGTCCGGTGGCCGTCCCGGGCAGCTACACGGTACACATGCGCGTCAACGGCGTGACACAGTCCGAGTCGTTCAAGGTGGTGAAGGACCCGCGGTCGAAGGCGACGCAGGCCGATCTCGAGGACCAGTTCGCGTTTCTGCTGAAGGTGCGAGACGAGATCAGCAAGGCGAATGACGCCGTGAAGCTCGTCCGCAACATCCGCTCGCAGATCGCCGACAGGACGAGGCGCATGCCGGCCGACAAGCGAAGCGCGTTCGAGTCAAGCGCCAACGCGCTCGAGAGCCAGCTTTCCGCCGCTGAGCGGGAGATCTATCAGGTGCAGAACCGCTCGGGGCAGGATCCGCTCAACTACCCCATCCGCCTGAACAACAAGATCGCCGCGCTTGCCGGCGTGGCCGCCAGCACCGACGCGCGTCCGACCAGTCAGACGCTGGAGGTCTATCGCATCCTGTCTGCGCAGCTCGACGCGCAGCTCGGCAGGATCCGATCGGCGCTCAACCAGTCGCTCCCCATCCTGAACAGGGATCTGAGCGCCGTGAGTCTTCCTCCGATCGTCGAGAGCACAGCCGAGAGTCAACGGATCACGCGATCGAACCTCACGGGATTTTCGACCGTGTAGCTATAGTGCCACCATTCCTTCTCGTAGTTCACGAAGCCCTGGCGCTCCATGACTTTCTTCAGGATCTGCCGGTTCTTCGCGAGGAATCCGCGCGCGTTCATCGTGTGCGCGGCAGCTGAGAAGTTGTCGAACGGGGTACCCATCGTTATCTCGGACTTGGTCGCCGTGTTGACCAACGTCAGGTCCACGGCGACTCCGAGGTTGTGCCGGCTTCGCGCGGCGATGTAGCCGTCGCGAAGGAGATCGCCGCGATTCGCGCGCTGCGTCCACGCGACCATCGCTTCACTTGCCCGCACGGGCCGGTAGGCGTCGAATATCTTGAGGCCGTAGCCCTGAGCGTGGAGATCTTCGTTCACGAGCGCGAGCGCGGCCGCGGCTTCGGCGCGTAGATAAGCCTTGTTCGCCTCGTACCCCGGTAATGGCACGCCAGTGAAGTTGTTCGACGTGGCATACCGCATGTCCACCACGAGCGAGCTGTCCACCCGCTGGAGGTCCACGAGCAGAGTGTCGGCGGCCTCGTCGGAAACCGTCGGCAGCTCGGGAGTGTTAACCGGTTCCGGAGCCCGCCGGTGCAGAACGCCGCAGCCACTGAGAAGTACGAGCAGCGCCGCGGCGCGCATAAATCGGAATGACATCCTGCTAAGATATGCGGGCGCGACCGGCGGTGTCAGCCTTGGGCCGCGCCACTCCTCGCCCGTATATTCCCCGCCTCGCTCAGGGAAAGGGGAATGCTCACTCGTCATCCTGTACACCTCGTCGCATGAACTCACTGGAAATCATCGCGGCCGTCTTCGGGGTGGTGAGTGTCTTCCTGAGCGTCAGGCAGAATATCTGGAGCTGGCCGACGGCGATCGTGAACGTGGGGCTCTACATCGTCGTCTTCTACGAGGCAAAGCTGTACGCCGACACGGGCCTGCAGGTCATCTACGTCGTGCTCAACGCGTACGGCTGGTATCACTGGCTCTACGGAGGAAAGAATCGTACCGGGCTTCCGGTCACCCGGACGGGAGCGCGGCTCGGCCTCTTCCTGATCGCCCTTGGCGGCATCGGCACGGCCGTGATCGGGACGTTCCTTGCCCGGAGCACCGACGCCGCCCTTCCCTATCTCGACGCAATGACGACCAGCACGAGTCTCGTCGCTCAGTGGATGATGACGCGCAAGCTGCTCGAAAACTGGCTGATATGGGTCGCCGTGGATGTCGTCTACATCGGGATGTACATCTACAAGTCACTCTACGTGACGGCGGTGCTCTACTTCGTGTTCCTCGTCCTGTCGGCGATGGGATACACCAAGTGGCGGCAGACGGTCGCGGACGCCCGCGCCGAGCTCGTTCCCGTCTAACCCGTCGCTTTGGCAGGCGATCGTTTCACGCGCGCGAGCGCGTGGATGGCGGCGATGCCAGCAGCCGGGCCGAGCGCGAGCATCGCGAACGACCATTGCCAGCCGATACGCGCGGCGAGAAACGGTACGGCCTGGATCGTCACCATCGTGAGGAGAAAGCCGAGCGACGTCTGAACCGTGAGCGCCGTCCCTACCGCGTGGCTTGGCACCGACTCCGTGACGAGCGCGCTGAATTGCGCGCTGTCGGCGACGACGAAGAATCCCCAAACCAGCGCGACCGGCGCGAGGATCCACATGCTCGCTCCGTAGAAGAGTCCGACGATCAGCGAGCAAGTACCACTGGTCGCGAGCGCGATCGTCACCAGTCTCTCACGCGAGAAGCGATCGGCGAACAGTCCTCCCCATACGCATCCGGCCCCGCCGACAGCGATCGTCCCGAAGGCAATCAGCGACACCAGCGCCGACGAGTCGCGGTTCGGACGCGACAGCGCGGCGCTCGAGGCGAGATACGCAGGAATCCACGTCCAGAACGCGTACAGCTCGAACATGTGGCCGAGATATCCCCCTGTAGCGAGTCGCCATTCTCGCACGCGCGCCACGGTGGCGACGAGTCCCCACGAGAACGCCCGCGGCGCGAACGGGTACGGACCATCGGAATAGCCGGCGAGCACGAGGACACCGGCGATGAAGGCGCCGGCCGAGGCAGTCAGGATTACCGATGAGACGCCGACATCCGGTATCGCATGCACGAGGTACGGCGTCGCCTTTCCCACGGTGAGAGCGCCGACCACCGTCCCGATCGCCAGTCCCCGCTGAGTCCTGAACCATGTCGCGATCATTTTCATCGCCGGGGGATAGACGCCCGCGAGACAGAAGCCGGTCAGGAACCGCAAGGCGAGCGCGGCCGGGTAACCCGGAGCCCCGAGAATGCCCGCATTCACCGCGGCGCCAGCGATCGCCGACATCGCGAACAGTTTCCTCGACTGTATCACGTCGGCGAGATTGAGCGTCGCCGATACGGCGGTCCCGGCGACGAACCCGAGCTGAACGATCGTCGTCAGCCATCCGGTCTGGGCCGCATCGAGCGACCACCGCGCCGCAAGCTGCGCCGACACGGCGCTCGCGGCGAACCAGAGCGACATTCCGAGCAGCTCTGCCAGCGAGAGAAGCGCGAGGATGCGCCATCGGCGGGGATGGGAGTCACCATTCATGCGGAGAGAAACTAACCCGTTGCCCGTGGCCGGCATCGGGACGCTGAACACGGTCCTTTGCCCCAATGCGCTTCTTGACTGTAATTTGCCCGTCCATAGGTTCCGCAGGTCGGCTCCCATTCCGGTATCGGCCTTGGCTCTCCCCATCGAACGGTTGCGCGCGGCGCCGTCCCCGACCACATCGAACGGGCCGTGACGAAGGCGATGGCGACGGACCCCACCGCTCGTTTCACGTCCACCGCGCTCTTCGCTCAGGCCCTTGGAAGCGAAATACTCGCGACTCCGACCGATACCGCCACACTTCCGCAGGCGGCAGTATCGGCGGCGAAATCGGTTGCAGTGCTGCCGTTCGCCAACATGAGCGCGGACGCCGCCGATTATGCGCGGCGTGCGCTGGCGATCAATCCCGACGATCCCCTGCTGCTCTACAATATCTCCTGCATGTACGCGATGCTCGGCAATCCGGACGAGGCGCTCAGTTGCCTGGAGAAGGCCGTGGACAAGGGATACGGCCAGAAGGACTGGGTGGAGCATGATTCGGATCTCGACTCGCTGCGCCAGCTACCGCGATTCCAGACGATCGTCGCGGCGATGTAGGATCGGACGCAGAGTGTCATTGGGACAAGCGGCAGTTGCGAACTCAGAAACATTCGACTATGTGGTGGTTGGCTCCGGATTTGGCGGCAGCGTTTCCGCGATGCGCCTGACGGAAAAGGGCTACCGCGTGCTCGTGCTGGAGCGCGGCAAGCGCTACCGCGACCAGGATTTCGCGCGCAGCAACTGGATCGTCTGGAAGTATTTGTGGCTGCCCGCGCTGCGCTGTTTCGGTATCCTGGAAATGTCGCTCCTCAACGGCGTGCTGATTCTCCACGGCAGCGGCGTTGGCGGCGGCAGTCTGGGGTACGCCAACGTCCTCCTGGAACCGGGCGATGAGTTGTTCGATGCGCCGGCGTGGCGCGATCTCGCCGATTGGAAGACCCTCCTGCGTCCGCATTACGATACAGCGCGCCGAATGTTGGGCGTGACCGCGAATCCGCGCGAATGGCCCGCCGACCGCGCGTTGAAAGCGATCGCCGAAGAGCTGGGGCAGTTGAATACGTTTGGCCCAACCGAGGTCGGCGTCTTTTTCGGTGAGGAAGGCAAGACGGTTCCCGATCCCTACTTCGGCGGCGAAGGCCCGGCGCGCGCGGGTTGCCAGCACGTCGGTGCGTGTATGGTCGGCTGCCGCAACAACGCCAAGAACACGCTCGTCAAAAATTACCTCTATTTTGCCGAAAAGTGGGGCGCGCAGATTCAAGCGGAAGCCCGGGTGCATGACATCCACCCACTACCGGCACTGCAGCCCGATGGCGCGCGCTACGAAATTGAATATCACCGCTCCACTGGGTGGTTGTTCAAGCCGCCGCAGCGGGTTCGCGCACGCAACATCGTGCTGTCGGCGGGCGTCCTGGGCACGCTGGGTCTCTTGTTCCGCTGCCGCAACATCACGCGCTCGCTTCCCGATCTTTCGCCCCGCCTCGGCGAGATGGTGCGGACGAACAGCGAAGCACTCCTTGCCATCCTCAATCGTGATCGCCAAGCCGACTTTTCAAAAGGCGTTGCGATCACTTCGATTTTCAGCGCGGATGCGGTCACGCGGGTTGAGCCGGTGCGTTATCCCGCGGGCTCATCTCTGATGCTGTTCCTGACGGCGGCGCCGTTGATCGAAGCCGGCAACAACATCCTGGCGCGGCTCCTCAAGATTATCTGGACGACGGTCCGTCATCCGATTGATTTTGTAAATGCGCGTTTGCTTCCCCCGACGGCGCGGCGCACTACGATCCTCCTGGTGATGCAGACGACGGACAATTTCATGCGCCTGCGTTGGAAGCGGCATCTCTCCACGCTCTTTCGCCGCAGGTTGGTTTCCGAACGAGACCGCGAGCGCCCCGTACAAGCCGAGATCGACATTGCCCACCGCGTGGCGCGCGCGTTCGCTGCCAGGACGAATGGCATCGCCTTGGGTGCGCTGAACGAGAGTCTCCTGAATATTCCGACGACCGCGCACATCCTGGGCGGCTGCCCAATTGGGCGCGACGCGGAACAGGGCGTGGTGGATTTGGGTTTCCAGGTGCACAACTATCCGGGCATGTACGTGGTGGATGGCTCGATTGTGCCCGCTAATCCAGGCGTCAATCCCAGTCTCACGATCACCGCGCTAGCCGAGTACGCCATGAGCCGGCTGCCGGCTGCCACCCGACGAGTCTGAGTCCAGCGATGGCCGGACGCCGATGGCCGGACGCCGATGCTTGCAGCGTCGGCCCAGGTACGCTAGCGTCTCAGCAACCTTACCGGGAGATACAAACAATGCTGAGTCCGAAGCTGCAAGGCGCCCTCAACGACCAGATCAACGCGGAACTCGGCTCCGCCTACCTCTACCTGGCGATGGCCGCCCACTTGGAAGCGTCCAACCTCCAGGGCTCGGCCCAGTGGATGCGACGGCAGGCCCGCGAGGAGGTATCGCACGCCATGAAGATCTTCGACTTCGTGAACGATTGCGATGGCCGGGTTGTGCTGAAGGCGATTCCTGAGCCGCAGGCCGAGTTCTCGTCCACCGTCGAGATCTGGGAGTCGACGCTGAAGCAAGAGCGGGGTGTGAGCGCAAGCATCCACGCCCTGTATGCGCTTGCGTCGCAGGAGAAGGACTACGCGACGCAGACGATGCTGCAGTGGTTTGTCACCGAGCAGGTGGAGGAGGAGAAGACGGCGAAGACGATTCTCGAACAAGTCAAGAGGATCGGGCCGTCCAACTCGGCGATCTACTTCCTGGACCGCCACCTTGGGAAAGATGCGGAAGCCAAGAAGTAGTGCCTGGCGACTTGGCGGGACATTCAACGTTCCTTGTTCGCAGTGGGTCCGGTGCGTCGGCGCCGTGCAGGTGGTCCCATGTGCTCGACGTAGCTGCGCAGCACGGCGTTCATGCGTGACTGGTACCGCGGGCCGGCCGCGCGAAACCACTCGAGCACATCCGCATCCACGCGGAACGAGATGGCCTCCTTCGTAGACGGCACGACAACGCGCGCGTCCTTCCAGAAGTTGTCGGGAAGAAACGGCAGCTCCGATGGCGCGGTGCGCTCAATCTCGGCGTCCGTCATCCGGCGGAGGCGCGCCAAGTCGGCCTGACCGTGCTTCGCGGTGTTAGAGAACCTGGATCGCTTTTCCATATCGCGTGCGCTCCTTGCGATTGCTTACGCGTGCACTGATGATACGCCGAACCTGGGTCCCATCCGTGCGGATCCGATCGGTGAAGACGACGCTGAGTGGCAAACCCTCAGCGAGGCCCAACGCGATCATCCGTCGCTCGCCATAGTCGGCCCGATCATCCGGATACTGGACGTAGATGCCGCGAAAGATCTGCGACGCAAACGCGAAGTCGAACCCTCGGCGCTGGAGGTTCTCGTCGTTCTTGGCGGGATCCCAGTCATATTCCACCGGGATAATCTACGTATGTATATACGCTAGCGCAAGAGTCGGCAGATCCGTCCAGCGTTCCAAGGCCGTACGGGTTGCTCAACTCCGCCCGGCGACCAAGGCGAGTTGCGGCTATGCTTCTGAACGCACTCCAATCATGTGCGATCTCGCGCAGAGAGGATGAGTCACCGTCAAATTGGTTAGGCAGCTTCTTGGATTGGCCGCCGACAGTCCGGCCAATAAACCATTCGTAGTTGTCCATTCGGTCAGTGAGGTAGCGTCTCTTGAGCACTCCCAGGACTACGCTTTGGAAACTGGACTCTGACGTCCCTTCTGAGCGACGATGAAGATCCTCGTCACTGGCGCCACCGGGTACGTCGGGGGTCGCCTCATTCCGCGCCTGCTCACCATGGGGCACGAGATCGTCTGCCTCGCACGGGATCCCTCGCACATTTCCGGACGCGGCTGGGAGCGGGTCGACGTCCGCCGAGGGGACGCGCTCGATGCTGGAAGCCTCCTCCCGGCGATGGAGGGCGTGGACGTCGCGTACTACCTCATCCACTCCATGACGCAGGGCAAGGGGAAATTCGAGGACCACGACCGGATGGCCGCCGAGCATTTCGGCATGGCCGCGAGCGCGGCCGGCGTGCGTCGGATCATCTACCTCGGCGGGCTTGGCAAGGCCGACGAAGCGCTCTCTCCGCATCTCGCGTCGCGGCACGAAGTTGGCCGCATCCTGCGTTCCTCCGGGGTGCCAGTCACAGAGTTCCGCGCCGCGGTGATCGTGGGCTCGGGAAGCATCTCGTTCGAGATCATCCGGTACCTCACCGAGGGGCTCCCCGTGATGTTCACGCCACGATGGATGGCGACGCGCTGCCAGCCGATCGCGATCGCGAACGTGCTCGACTACCTGACGCTCGCGCTGCAAGAGCCGGGTTCGGTGGGGCGCACACTGGAGATCGGCGGTCCCGACGTGCTGTCGTACCGCGAGATGATGCTGGGCTACGCAGCAGCGCGAAAACTCACTCGAATTCTCATTCCGCTCCCGGTGCCGACGCCGAGACTGTCGGCGCTGTTCCTCCATATGATCACCCCAATCCCGACGTCGATTTCGCGCGCGCTGATCGAAGGCATGCGCAACGAAGTCGTGGTGCACGATCACGCTGCAGAAGCGTTGTTCGCGGTGGCACTCATCCCATACCACGAGGCGGTTCGGCGCGCGCTGCAGCGCATTCAATCGGGCGACGTCGAGACCTACTGGACCGGTGCGCGGACCGGACTCCAGCCGGGAGTCACACTCAAGGTTTCCGAAGGAATGATCCTCGACGAACGCCGGGTCGAGTCGGCAACCAGCGCCGCCGAGTTGTTCGCGACGTTCTCCGGGATCGGCGGTGAACGCGGCTGGTTCTATGGCGAAGGGGGATGGAAGCTGCGAGGGGCGATGGATCGGCTCGTGGGAGGCGTCGGATTGCGACGAGGACGCCGCAACCCCGACGAGTTGCGTCCGGGCGACGCGCTCGACTTCTGGCGGGTGGAAGCGGTGGACCCGGGACGCCTCGTCCGCCTGCGTGCCGAAATGAAAGTCCCGGGCCGGGCGTGGCTGCAATTCGAGGCCTCGAACAGGCCCGGAGGGGGCGCGCTACTCGTGCAGACGGCGTTCTTCGAGCCGTACGGCTTCCTCGGCCTGCTCTATTGGTACCTGCTGCACCCCATCCACGAGCTGTTCTTCGCCGGAATGTCGCACGCGATCGCGCGCCGCGCCGAGCGCGCGGGCACGAAACCGCCACGCTCTTAGGTAGCGTCAGCGGCCACGCGCAACGGCGGGCCGGCTACGCAGCGGGCTTCGGGTGCCGGATCTTCGCCCAGCGCTCCTCGAAGTTGAACTCCTTGAAGGTCGGGCTCTTTTCGTTGTGGCAGGAACGGCACTGCCGTTCAATCGCGGCCTTGTCCTCGTGCGGGGTCATCCCAGCGGCAATCGAGAGTGCCTTGTCCTTCATGACCGACATCTTCCGGTACGCCGATCCCGGGCCGTGGCAGGCTTCGCACTGCACGCCGAGCTTCCGGTGCTCGGGCTCGCTGCTGCGCATCGTGTGGCACTCCAGACACTCGGGCGCGTCCTTCGCCGGCACCGCAAGACCCTTGGATTTGGCGATCTCATCCGCGCGCGGCGTCGACAGCGTGTTGTACGCTTCCGCGTGCTTCGACTGCTTCCAGATGCCGGCCTGGTTGCCCGATTTCTCCGACTTGTGGCACATGACGCACTGCTCGACGCCGACGTAGCTGCCCACTGACTTCTCCTGCGCCAACGCGGCGCCGGGAAGGAGCGCGAATGTGACGCCTACGATCCGAAAAATACACCGTGTCACGTGATCCCCCTGGTCGTTTGATTGGACGTACGATGAAAGTTCAAGTGGCGGCCGCGTCCGCGGTTGGCACCACCGCCGGGAACTCAAGCCGTACCGTCGTGCCGTGCCCCACCGCGCTTTCGATGCGGGCGTTACCACCGTGCAACTGCATGATGGACTGCACGATTGCCAATCCCAGTCCGGCTCCGCCGGTGACGCGTGCCTGCCCCTCTTCGACCCGATAGAATCGTTCGAAGACGTGCGGCAGATGGGACGTAGAAATGCCGGGCCCCGTGTCGCTCACTCGCACCTCCACGCCACCGTCAACTTTTTGCGTAGCGGTCATCGTCACGCGGCCCTCGTTCAGCGTGTAATTGAGCGCGTTGGCTAGCAGATTACTTACGGCCTGCCGGAAGAGGACGGAATCGCCATTGAGCCAGGCGTCACCCTCGCACTCCACGCCGATATGGCGCTCGGCGGCGAGTGCTTCATAGAAGTCGCACACGGCATCCAGCTCTCGCCGGACAGGAAAGCGCGTGTGTTCCACGGCGTGGTTGGGATCCTCAGCGCGCGCGATGAAGAGCAGTCCGTCGATAAGCCGCGACAGTCGCACCAGTTCCTCGAGGCTCGATCCAAGCACCTGCTGGTACTCTTCCGGGGTTCGCGCGCGCGCCAGCGCCACTTCGGCCTCGCCGCGCAGGTTGTTGATGGGGTTACGAAGCGCGTGCGCAAGGTCGGCTGAGAACTGGGAGAGGCGGGTGAATGCGGCCTGCAGGCGATCGAGCATGGCGTCGAAGTCACTGGCCAGTCCGCGCAGTTCCGTGGGCCACGGCCGCTCGTCGCAGAGCCGGGCGTCGAGCCGGCTGGCGGATATGGCCTGCGCGCGGCGCGAGATGTCGTTGACCGGCTGCAGTGCGACGCGCGCGACCACCACGCCCACCGCCACCGCCGCGAGCAGGCCCAGGCCGAGCACCGCGATCAGCTTCGCGCGGTAGTCCGCAAGGATTTGCGTCGTAGCCGAGACGTCCAGTGCCACCTGCAGCTGGCGGTACTCGGCGCCGACTCCTGTCGCTGTGCCGGTAGCGGCGAGCAGCAGATAGCGGTGGTCGTCGCTTGCCTTGCACGCCGAACACTCGTCCGGACCGACCGGCCCGCTGGTCGGCGGTGGAAAGGCCGACGACGGGACGAGCGTGTCCATCCCCGGAGTCTCGAGAAGGGTGACGCCACGGCCGTCGACGATCCGAAGGTAATACTGCAGCGGGCCTCCCTCGCCGGCCTCGTGCTCGATCTCGCTGGAGAGCGCGTCGGCGCTGGTGGGGTATTGCGCCACCAGGTGACGCAGCACCAGCAACTTGCTCGCCACGAGCCGCCGGTCCTGTCGGTGCAGTTCACGGATGAGTCCCCAGTACAGGAAGCTCGCGGCGATGAGCAGGAGCGCGACGGTTGATCCAGCGTAATGTTGGGTCAGTCGGCCGGCGATTGACCACGGCCGGCGCGCGCGCGTACCGACAGTGCCCTCGTGCGGTGGGCTACTGTTCGTCGAGGACATACCCGACTCCGCGCACGGTCCGAATGAGCTTCAGGGGAAACGGATCGTCGACCTTCGTCCGGAGCCGGCGCACCGCGACGTCCACGACGTTGGTGTCGCTGTCGAAGTTCATCTCCCAGACCAGCTCGGAAATGAGCGTGCGCGACAGCACCTCGCCTCGCCGCCGAACGAGCAACGAGAGCAGCGCGAACTCCTTGGGCGTGAGATCGAGACGCTGTCCGGCGCGCGATGCGCGGTGCCGGAGAATGTCGAGCTCGAGGTCGGCGACGGTCAGCGTCTCCAGCTGCCGGCTCGGCCCGCGCCGCAGGATCGATCGGATGCGGGCGAGGAGTTCGGAGAACGCGAACGGTTTCACCAGGTAGTCGTCGGCGCCGCCCTCAAGCCCCTTGACCCGGTCGACCACAGTGTCGCGGGCCGTCAGAAAGAGCACGGGCGTCTGGCGGCCGGCGCGGCGCAGGGACGTGAGCACCGACCATCCATCGCGGCCGGGCATCATCACGTCGAGAACGATGAGGTCGTAGTACTCGCTCAGCGCGAGGGACAGCCCGTTATCGCCATTGAGCGCCACGTCAACCACGAAGCCGGACTCAGTGAGTCCGTGGTGCAGGTAGTCGGCGGCCTTGCGCTCGTCGTCCACGATGAGAATGCGCATGACGGTACCCGAAGGGGGAGAAGGCCGGCCGCCAACCCGTCCGAATCAGAACCGGGGGGGCGCGTCACTCGACCGGAGCTGGCGCACCGTGCCGGTCCGGTCGAGCGACGCTTCAAACATACGAGTTGCTAGAAGGCCCACGTAAGCTGGCCGAACAGCCTGCCATCCGTGTACTTCGTCGTGCCGGCGGTCGAGATGCCGCCATTGAGGTAGGTGTTCTTCAGCGTGTACTCGAGATTCCAACGCGCGCCGGACTTCTCGCTCTGGAAGAAGTAACCGTTCACGCCGAACATGATCATCGACACTTCATTGCTCTTGAGGTCGGTGTTCGGATCGAGGCGGTCGTAGCGGGTGTACACGCCGTACTTCTCGTTGAAGTTGTAGTCCGCCAGCGCGTAGTAGCCAGCGTTGTTGGTCTTGTTCCCGGCCGCATTCATCGTCTCTTCGCCGGCAAAGTATGTGCCGACCACGCGCCAATTATCGCGCACGAAGCGGCCGACGACGCCGGTCTTGTTGAATGCGTCCTTGAACACGATGTCGGTGCTGGGATCCTGCTTGGTCTTGTAGTTGGAGAATTTGCCGTTGTAGCGCATCACGCCGATGCCCGACGCGTTGTCGTCGAGGTTCACCAGCGCGGTCGCGTAGAAGTCCTTGTCGCGGTCGGCGTCGAGCGAGTTCGTAGTGGACGCATCCGAACCGTTCAGCGCGCCGAGCGAGACGTCGAAGCGTTTGTGAATGATCGATGCTTCGAGCCCCTGCTGGCGGGTGAACGGGCGGTAGGTGTTGCTGTTGCCAGCCAGCGCCTCATTCAGCACAATCGCGCGCTGCTCGGCGCTGCGCGCGCCGACGCCGAACACGTGCATCAGCTCCGGCACGATCGAGCCGGCCCGGACCTTCAGGAACGCCTGCTCGCCGCTGCCGATCGGTGCGTTGTACTGCAGGAACGCCTCGGCCAGCTTTTTGCGCGACGCGTCACCCTGCACGATGTTGCTGCCGGACGTCGAACCGGTGTTCTCACTCAGGTAGATCTCGGCGAAGTACGACAGGCGGTTGCTGAGCGCGCCGCCGCTGTAGATGGCCATCGAGTGTAGCTCGAACTGCGTCAGCGCCCGGTTCGCGTACAGGTTCCCCGTGCGCGCGGCGTCCCAGTGGTCGTTGGTCAACCGGGCCTTGAACAGGAGGCTGAAGTAGTTCTCCAGTTTCTGGTCCTTCTCGTTGAACTTCAGCGCTTCGGACCGGTGCCCGTTCTTCAGGAAGTCCAGCCCTTCCTTGGTGAGCTGGTTGGTTGGCGTGGCGTGGCACATCGAGCACGACACGCCGAGCTGACGCGACCACGCAGGAATTGCGTGGAGGTTAGCAGGTGCGAGCAGCGCGACCAACGCAATTAGTGCCAATGCATGTCTTTTCATGAAAGCCGGTCCGGTTGCGGGTGAGTGCGGGAGCGTACGCAGTCGGTCGGTGCTCCCAGTGCGAATAAGTCTGTGACCCGCTCGCTGACCGGAGGATGACCGGGAGATTACAGTTCTGTCATCTGGCGTGGCGTGCACTCCGCGCCCTGCTCTCATTGTGACCCGGTGCGCCCATCAGCAGTGCGCCTCGCCTCAACCGCATCCCGGCCCGCACCCGCCGCCGCCGCGCGGGCGTGCCGCGCCCGAGACGGCCCTCCACGCGCGCCGCGCGAGAAACGCGGCGCACATCAGCACGATGGCCGCCGCGATCACGCGCTGTACCCACATGGCGGTCACGCGCCACCTCCGATGCCGAGGGCGAGACCACCCCGGTACACCAGCAGCCCCGCGCCGTAGGCGAGGCCGAGCATGTAGGCGAACTGGAGCGCCGCCCAGCCCGCGCCGCGCACGCCGCCGCCCATCTCGCGCATGGTCACCGCGATAGTGCTCGTGCACATCAGCGCGAAGACGTAGAAGCACATCAATCCGATCGCGACGAGCGGCGTGTACACGGCCGTCCCGGTGGCGGGATTCCGCTCCGCGCGCAGGCGGGACGCCAGCGCCTGCGGCGCACTCTCCGTGCTCGAGACACCGTAGATCGTCGCCATCGTCGACACGAACACCTCGCGAGCGGCGAACGAGGCGACCATCGATACCCCGATCTTCCAGTCGTATCCGAGCGGCCGCACCGCCGGTTCGATCGCGTGGCCGATGCGGCCCAGCGCAGATTGCTCGAGCCGCGCTTCCTGCGACAGCACCCGTTCCGCCGCCGGCTTGGGATAGCTGGCCAGCGCCCAGAGCAGCACGGAGATCGCGAAGATGATTGTGCCCGCCTTGCGCAGGAACAGTTGCACCCGTTGCCACACGGACGACGCGAGCACCCGGGCGCTCGGCCAACTGTACGATGGGAGCTCGATGATCAGTGCCCGCGTGGCCGAACGCAGCAGCGTGCGCCGGAAGACCGCCGCCGCCGCCAGCGCCGCCACCGTGCCGAGGAGATACATGCCGAGCAGCGTCAGTCCCTGCAGGTTGAACAGGCCCGCCACGGTCGTGGCCGGAACGAATGCGCCGATGAGCAGCGTGTAGATCGGCAGGCGCGCCGAGCAACTCATCAGCGGCAACACCATGATCGTCGCCGCGCGCTCCTTCGGCTGCTGGATGGTGCGCGTCGCCATGATCGCCGGCACGGCGCAGGCGTAACCGGAAATGAGGGGAATGAAGCTCTTCCCCTGCAGCCCGAGCGGACGCATGAACCTGTCCATCACGAACGCCGCCCGCGCCATGTAGCCGGAATCCTCGAGGAGTCCGATGCAGAGAAAGAGCACGGCAATCTGCGGCAGGAACACGACGACGCTGCCGACGCCCCCGAGCGCTCCATCGACGAGCAGGCTGCGCAGCTCGCCCGCCGGCAACGCCGCGCGCAGCAGATATCCCGCCGCGTCAATGAGCGCCTGCACCGCATCGCCGAGCGGGCGAGCCCAGGTGAACATCACCTGGAAGACCAGCGTCATCAACGCGAGGAAGATCAACGGACCCCACACACGGTGCAACGCGATGGCGTCGACGCGGTCGCTGACCGCGTGCGCCGTCCGCGCGCTTCGGGACACGGTGCGCTCCAGCACCGAGCCGATCCACCGGTAGCGACGGTCGGCGTCGGCGCCCGCAGACGCCATGTCGTCGCCGCCTGTCGACGACAGCGCGCCGCTTGCCCCAATCGTGGAGAGCGGCAACGACGGCGCGAGGGCGATCGCGTGCCGCAGGCGATCGATGCCCTCGTGCCGCGTCGCCACCACGGGCACCACCACGGCGCCCAGTTCGTGGATGAGCGCGGGCACGTCCACCTGGATGCCGGCGGCGGCGAGGCGGTCGGCGCGATTGAGCGCGATCACCGTCGGACGTCCGAGCTCGAGGATCTGCGTCGCCAGATACAGGTTGCGCTCGAGGTTCTCGGCATCGACGACCACGACGATCACGTCGACGGGCGGCACTCCCGGCGCCGTGCCGTTGAGCACATCGAGCGCGATCGCCTCGTCCGGCGACTCCGCGACGAGGCTGTAGCTGCCGGGAAGGTCGATGACGATCACCCGCGACGCACCGTCGTGGGTATAGCCGCCCTCGACGCGCTCCACGGTGACGCCGGGAAAGTTCCCGACGCGTTGTCGCATACCCGTGAGTGCGTTGAACAGCGTGCTCTTCCCGCTGTTCGGGTTCCCGATGAGCGCCACCCGAAGCGCGGCTGGCGCCGGCGGCGGCGGCAACTTTCTGGCGCGCAGGGCCCGGCTGGCGGTGGGCACTAGACCAGGGGTCGCACGGTGATGGCCATCGCGACCGATTCATCGAGCGCCAGCCGCGCGCCCTGCACGTCCAGCAGAATGCCATTTCGCGTGCCGACGACGGCCACGGAGGCTCCTTCGAACACGCCGAGCGACCGCAGGCGGCGTGCCTCGAGTGAAGGACAGCCGAGGCAGACGATGAGCGCCCGCCATCCGGACGCGCACGAGCCGAGCGGACAATGTTCGCAGCTCGCCTCCGCTGCAGTGGGCCCGGCGCTGGCGGGGCGAAACCAACTAAGGAGTCGCGTCATGACACGCCGCCACCAACGGCGCTCGCGGGTGCCAGAGCCGCGCGAGCGCCCAGGCTGCTGCACCGCCGCGTCGCCGACGCGCTCGACGCGCTCGACGCGCTCGACGTGCTCGAACATCGGCACGTCCGTCATGCCGTAGAGCCTCGCGATCTCCGGGCGCCCGAACCCGCCCGAGCGCGCCGTGCGATGATCCCGCGAATCAACGATCCGTGCTCCCGTTCGGGAGATTCTGATCCGTCGTGACGAATACGTCGCACGCGGTAGTAGCGAGGCGCATCAGTTCGCCGTTCTCAATGCCGGTCGACCCGAGTCCGCGGACCGTATGGACGTCATGGCCGCGAATCTCTGCCGCAAGGTCCAGTGGCGGGTTCTCGTCAAGCAGCACGCGCACCAACCAGAGGCGAGTCGCGAGCTGAATCGAGCGCCGCGACCGCCTGATGGCGCCTCACCGATGGAAACTGACGGAGGAATTCGTCGAGCGTTTCGCCGCCCTCGAGGTAGTCGAATAGCGACTGCACCAGGACGCGCGTGCCGAAAAAAAGGGGGTTCCGCCAAGATTGTTGGGGTTACTGTGGACGCTTGCGGTTGGGCTCATATCGAACGCTCGGCGAATGCCGTCCTTCAGTATACACCGATCCAGGCTCGTGTGTCTGACTCTCTATTCACCTGCACGGGATACTACCCCTGACTCTGCCAACGCGGCAAGACTCGTCGCAATATCTGCTAACTCGCCCCGCAGGCGGACCCGCATCAAATGAAACGCCAGTGACCATAGCCGACGCGTCTGGCGGAACGAGTCACATCGCCGCAACTTCGCGAATCGATCCGTGCCGTGCGCGTCACGCCTGACGGACGTACGCGCCCCCGCCATCCAGCTATGGAGCCGCCCGTGCTCACATTCACCGCATATCGTTTTCGCGCGTTCGCCATCGGCCTGCTGGTCGCCGCCGCCCCAGCCGCTTTGCCCGCGCAGGTGACGACGCTGCCGAGCGAGACGCCGGCGACGCTTGTGCCGACGAACGATGGCTTCGACCACACGCGGCGCGACGTCATGATCCCGATGCGCGACGGCGTGAAACTCCATACCGTCATCCTCGTGCCGAAGGGCGCGCGCCGAGCGCCCATCCTGCTCACGCGCACGCCGTACGACGCAACCGCGCTGACGAGCCACGCCAACAGCGCGCACCTCGGGCCAAACCTCAACGGCTACGACAACGCGCTCGATGTCATCCTCGGCGGCGGCTACATCCGCGTCGTGCAGGACGTGCGCGGCAAGTATGGCTCGGAGGGCGACTATGTGATGAACCGTCCGCTGCACGGCCCACAGAACCCGACGTCCGTCGACCACGCGACCGATACGTACGACACCATCGACTGGCTCGTGAAGAACATCCCCGAGTCGAACGGCAACGTCGGCATCCTCGGCATCTCATACGACGGGTTTCTGCCGCTGATGGCCCTCGTGAACCCGCACCCGGCGCTCAAGGTGAGCGTGCCGATGAATCCGATGGTTGACGGCTGGATGGGCGACGACTGGTTTCACAACGGCGCATTCCGCCAGCAGAACATGCCGTACATCTACGAGCAAGCCGGGACGCGCGACAATTCGGCAAAGTGGTGGAGCACGCACTACGACGACTACGACATGTTTCTGCAGGCGGGCTCGGCAGGCGAGCTTGGACGGCGGCGCGGGCTTGAGCAGGTCGGCTTCTGGCGCAAAGTGCTCGCGCACCCCGCGTACGACGCATTCTGGCAGGACCAGGCGATGGACAAGATGCTCGCGGCGCAGCCACTCAAGGTGCCGGTGATGCTCGTCCACAGCCTCTGGGACCAGGAGGACATCTACGGCGACATCGCTGTCTACAAGGCGCTTGAGCCGAAGGACACGAACAACGATAAGGTCTTCCTCGTCCTCGGCCCGTGGCATCACGGCCAGGAGATCAAGGACGGCTCATCGTTAGGCGCGCTCAGGTTCGAGAGCAACACGTCGCTCACCTTCCAGCGCGAGGTGCTGCGCCCGTTCCTCGATCACTACCTGAAGGACGAGGCGCCAAAGGCCGACGTCGCGCCGGTGACCGCTTTCGAGACCGGGACCAACACGTGGCGCCGGCTGACGGCGTGGCCGGCCGGGTGCGCCAGCGGGTGCACCGTGCGCGCGACACCGCTCTACCTGCAGCCGCGCCTCAAGCTGGCCTTCGCGGCGCCTGACGCTGGCGGTCCCGCCTACGACGAGTACGTCTCCGATCCGGCGAAGCCCGTACCGTTTCGCGCACGCCCCACGCGCCCCACCGGCTACGACAACGGCCTGACGTGGTCTGAGTGGCTCGTCGACGACCAGCGTGAAGCGTCGGGACGCCCCGACGTCCTCGCCTTCACTTCGGACGCGCTCACGGAGCCAGTCAAGGTCAGCGGCCAGGCCATCGCCAACCTCGTTGCGTCGACCGACGGCACCGACGCCGACTGGGTCGTGAAGCTGATCGACGTTTACCCCGACGAGGTCGCCGCGCAGCCAGCGATGGGTGGCTATCAGCTCATGGTTGCCGCCGACATCTTCCGCGGCCGCTATCGCGAGAGCTTTGAGACGGCGAAGCCGATCGAGGCGAACAGAGCGCTGCCGTATCGCTTCGCGTTGCCGACGGCGAACCACGTGTTCTTACCGGGTCACCGCATCATGGTCCAGGTGCAATCGTCGTGGTTCCCGCTCTACGACCGAAATCCGCAGTCGTTCGTGCCAAACATCTTCTGGGCGAAGCCCGCAGACTATCGGAAGGCGGTGCAGCGGATCTATCACGCTCCGGGGCAGGCGAGTTACGTGGAGCTGCCGGTGGTTATAGCGCGGTGAGGGCGTTCGTCCCACTGGCGGCCGTTTGCTCTTGTGCCGCGGCGCGCGCGCCCACATATAACCAGCAACCCTTACCACGAGGAGTCGGCATGGATCGACCTCTTGTTAGTGCACGGCACGCGATCGTACGGGTCTTGAACCCCATTCTTTGTGTGACGCTTTGCTGCGGCGTGCTCGCGGTCCCCATCGAAAGCTCGGCACAGGTAGTGACGCCTAAAACATTGCCAGTGCTCCAGGGCGGCCAGTTCGACATGTTTCCGTCAGCTCGCGCCGGTATGGGCGGGACGACCATTGCCGTTGACGACACTCTGCTCGATCCGTTCGTCAATCCGGCCAAGGCGACGCGTATTGGCGTGAGTCACATCTTTGCAGCTCCTTTCTTCCATAGTGTGTCGGGCGCCAGGGGAGGGGGACGGAGCCTCCCCGTTGGCGCTGGTGGATCGTGGGGAGCCTGGTCGGCGACGGGGCTGTTCACATTTCAGCAGTTGGATCGTGCCGGCCCGACCTGGAACTTGTCGACCAGCGATCGGTCGGCATTCAATCAGTATGTCGCTGGGTCCATCGCTCGGCGCCTGACGCCGTCCACCAGCGTCGGGCTTGGCGTTCAGCTCGCGGCCCTCGACGCGATCGACGGCGTCGATCTTCTCTACGCGGGTAGCGATCGCATCGAACAGTCCGGCAGCCTGGCCGATTTTCGATTTGGCCTTACGAAAGAAGTTGGCACGGACCGCCATCTCGAGGTCATGCTGGTGCACTCGCGCACCGACATGCGTCACGATGTCAGGTTTACCACGTGGCGCTGGGATCCGGTTGCCCGCCGCAACATTCGGGAACAGCGCACCGACCTCAACCAGGATCGAACCCATATTTGGGGTCTGCACAGCGAGTACTCGCGCCCGGTTGGATCCGAAGGCTGGCATCTGGGCTGGCTCGGCACCGTGAATCGCTTGTCGCACCCCAGGATTCCCAACTACGTCATCCAGAACATCCCGCGCGATCCCGGCACTACGTACAGCTTCAACGCTGGTGCGGGAATTGGCCGCTCGGTGCGCGGAACTTCCTTCGCCGCCGATCTGATCTATGAGCCGATGTTTGCAGACACCTGGGCAGACGCGGCGACAGAAACCGCCGTTATTGGTGGCGGAACGATCAAGGCCGGTGCGAAGACGGTTGAAAACACCTTTCGCTTCGCCAACATCAAGATGCGTCTGGGTGCGGGGCGGGATATCGTGATCCGCCGCGAGGGGAGCACGGTCCTCGGCTACCAGGTGGGACTTGGACTGTACGCGATCAACTACCGGCTGCAACAAGCCAATCATGTGCAGCGGACGTTCCGCACGCAACGCGAAGACTGGGTAGAGTGGTCGCCGACTCTTGGCCTCCGCCTCCGCTCGCGAGACCTGGACGTGCTGTACAATTTCTCGCTCACTTGCGGCCCCGGCGCTTGCGGTCAAACCCAAGGGGGCGGCCAAGTCTTTGGGACCCCGGACATCCTGCGCACCGCAGGCGGAATCATCGCCGCGCCAAGCGGTGAGCTTTTCATGCAGAGTGGCACACTCAAGATCCACAAGCTCACCATCTTGCTACCTGTCCGTTAAGCACGTAGCGAACGATGGGGAGAAGAACCATCCGGTTCCTCTCCCCATCGTTCGCTACCTGATCGAGGCTCACTAATTTGCGGCGCTACATCCAATGACCCGGGCGGGTCTCGAACCCGCGACCTACGGATTAAAAGAAATGAGGCCCACAACACCCCCTACAGAGGGGCGATAGCACCGGAAATAATGAAATGTCTGTCCAATGTCTGACAGGCTCAATCTTATCGAAGTCTCGGAGGTTTCCCGAAGTGGCGGCGTAATAACGTTCCGTCCTTCTTTTCTATTTCCCACACCGGGCCAAGATTTGCCGGAGGCAGGTTGCCGGGGAAGAAATCCGGGGAACGGACGGAGCCGGTCAAGATCAGCGGCCAGGCCATCGCCAACCTCGTTGCGTCGACCGACGGCACCGACGCCGACTGGGTCGTGAAGCTGATCGACGTTTACCCAGACGAGGTCGCCGCGCAGCCAGCGATGGGTGGCTATCAGCTCATGGTTGCCGCCGACATCTTCCGCGGCCGCTATCGCGAGAGCTTTGAGACGGCGAAGCCGAATCGAGGCGAACACAGCGCTGCCGTATCGCTTCGCGCTGCCGACGGCGAACCACGTGTTCCTACCTGGTCACCGCATCATGGTCCAGGTGCAATCGTCGTGGTTCCCGCTCTACGACCGAAATCCGCAGTCGTTCGTGCCGAACATCTTCTGGGCGAAGCCCGGAGACTATCGCAAGGCAGTGCAGCGGATCTATCACGCTCCGGGGCAGGCAAGCTATGTGGAGCTGCCGATGGTCGTTGCGCGGTGTGAGGCCGCGTGCGGCGCCCGGAACCCCGCTTCAGTCATTTCTGCTCGGGTAGAAGGAACTCCAATCTGGGCGCTCCTGCGGAGATTAGCCGGCGCCCAGTCGACCCTCTATTCCGTCGTTTTGCCGTCGAAGTGTTCGTCGTCCTTCTCCGCGTCGGCGCGGGTATGGTGGACAACGCCGTCCCGATGATTCGGCGGCGCATAGAGCGTATAGAGCTTCAGTGGAGCACTGCCGGTATTGATGATGTTGTGATTTGCCCCGGCCGGGACGAGCACGGCGAAGCCCGCGCGGATCGGCGTCCGAACGCCATTGAGAACCGCCTCACCGGTCCCCTCCTCCACGCGAAAGAACTGGTCGAGCTTGTGGACTTCCGCCCCGATCTCTTCCTTGGGCTTCAACGCCATGACGACGAGCTGGCAGTTCTTTGCCGTATAAAGCACCCGGCGAAACTCGTCATTCTTGACGGCGAGACCCTCGATGTCTTTCACAAAGCCTTTCATAAACGACTCCTCCCCCGAGTAATCGGCTTCCGCCTCAGCTAGCGGCCTACAGCACCCGCATGAAGGCCACCAGGTCCTTCTTCTCCTGTTCATTGAGCTTCAATTCCAGGACGAGGTTAAAAAACTCCACCGCGTCCTCCAGCGTCAACAGGCGGTCGTCGTGCAGGTAAGGAGGCGAGTCCTTGATGCCGCGCAGCGGGAAGGTCTTGATCGGGCCGTCGGCCGACGCTTTGCGACCGTTGATCGTGACCTCCTTGAAGAACCGCTCCACCTTCAGGTTGTGCATGGTGTTGTCGGTGTAATACGGCGGGGTGTGGCAGCTCGCGCACTGGCCCTTCCCGGAGAAGATTCCCTGGCCGCGCATCTCGCTCTCGCTGGCTTTGGCAGGATTGAGCTTGCCGAAGACGTTTAGCTTCGGCGCGGGCGGGAAGTCGAGCAGCGCCTGGAACTCCGCCATGAAATGCACCTGGCTTCCGCGTTCGAGGACGTTGGTGCCTTTACGCGCCGCGTCGGCCGGGATGCCGTCGAAATAGGCGGCTCGCTGCTCGAACTCGGTGAAGTCCTCCACGGTCTTCATCGCCCGTTGCGAACCGAACAGGCGCTGAATGTTCAGGCCCCGCAGCGATGGCGTGTCGATCCGATGCCGATGCTCATTCGGCCGAATATCGCCAACCGTGTGGGTGGAGGCGTTCGTATGGCCGTTGGCGTGACAGTCGAAGCAGGCCACGCCCTGAGAGGCCTTCAAGCTGCGTCGGTCTTCGATGGCGTTGAACTGCTGCTGGGGAAACGGCGTGACCAGCAACCGCAATCCTTCGAGTTGCTTGGGATTGAGGATGTCCTTGAACAACTCGTTGAAGTTGCTGAGCGTCACGAGTTTCCCTTGCGAGACGTCGCCCAGATCCGGCCTTGTTGTCAGATAGATCGGTGCCGGGAACTCGGGCAGGAAATGATCCGGCAAGTCGAAGTCAAGGTCGAAGCGAGTCAGATCCCGATCGGTCTGCTTCTTCGTTTCCTCGATTAGGAATTTGGGGAAGATCATACCGCCCGCTTCATGGTGGGGATGCGGCAACGGAAGAAAGCCGGCCGGCCATAGCTGCTTTTCCTTGACTTCCTCCGGCGACAAGGCGGCGAGTTTCTCCCAGGTCCCCATTCCCGCGGGCAACTTGACGCGCACGCCGTCTTGCACCGGCTTGCCGCGCGACATGGCCGTTCCCTTGGCCGGCCGGTCAGCGAGGTCGTAGCGCTGCGCGAGCAAATCCTGTTGGCGCTTCGCGAACGTCGGTTTCTCCGCTTGAAGGCGTTTTACCAGGGTGGGGAAGTCTTCAGCGACGACCGAAGGTGTCTGCGCGAAGCTGACAACCGCCGTGGCGGGCAATGCGGCCAGGAACCATCCCATTCGAGACCAAACTGACATGGCGGACTCCTTCTGAATGTGTCGAAGTGATGAGACTTTCAATCGTATATCCCGTCCGGAGGCGGCGCAGTCGGGGAAATCGGCTCTCAGGGGGAAGTCGCGGCGCAGTCGGTGAGGTTCTCTTGAGAGCCCGCTTCGCTCACCAACCGCATAGATAGCCGCACAGGGGGTTCCCCACTGCGAGCCTAAGGTTAGTGACCCGGGCGGGTCTCGAACCCGCGACCTACGGATTAAAAGTCCGTTGCTCTACCAGCTGAGCTACCGGGTCTCGTTGTGATTCGCTGATTCTACAACGTTGACCCGTGCGATGGCTACTGGCGCGTCACCTCAGTTTCCGCAATTGTCACAAAACCCCCCTCGCCGCCGTAGGTTTCCGGAGCGACACTCAACCCAATGAAAATGACAACTGCGAACTCCAGCTCCTCCCCGCATGCCGAGGAGCACAAGGTCAGTGCCGACAAGCTCCTCGAGAAGGTCAAGCAGATCATACGCGAGGGAAATGCGCGCAAGATCAGCATCCGCAACGACGCGGGCAAAAGCTTGATGGAAATCCCTCTCACGATGGGCGTCATCGGCGTGGTGCTCGCCCCGGTGTGGATCGCCATCGGCACGATCGCCGCACTCGCCGGACACTATACCATCGTCGTCGAGAAGCGCACATGATGTCTATTCGAGCTCTCTCACTCCCGGCGCTGCTTCTTCTCGCGGCCCCGGCTGTCGCGCAACAGACCGCACCCGTGCCGGCTGCCACTCCGGTATCCCTCTCGACCCAGCTTCCGGTTGACCGGAAGGTCCGCATTGGCACTCTGCCAAACGGCATCCGCTATTACATCCGGCAGAACACGCGCCCCGAGAAGCGGGCCGAGCTACGGCTGGTGGTGAACGCTGGCTCCGTCCTCGAAAACCAGAGCCAGCTCGGCCTCGCGCACTTCCTCGAGCACACGGCGTTCAACGGCACGACGCACTTCGCAAAGAACGATCTCATCAAGTACCTCGAGTCCATCGGCGTTCGATTCGGAGCCGACCTGAACGCGTACACGAGCTTCGACGAGACGGTCTACATCCTTCCGATCCCGACCGACACAGCGCGGATCGTGGATCAGGCCTTCACGATCCTCGAGGATTGGGCGCACGGCCAGACCTTCAACCCCACCGAAGTCGCCAACGAGCGTGGCGTGGTCCGCGAGGAATGGCGCGGCAGGAAAGGCGCCGGCGACAGAATGCTGCAGCAATGGCTTCCCGTTGCGTTCAAGGGATCGCGATACGCCGAGCGGCTGCCGATCGGTACCGAGCAGAGCATAATGGCGGCGACACCCGCCAAGCTCCGCGCGTTCTATCGCGACTGGTATCGCCCCGACCTCATGGCGGTCATTGCGGTCGGCGATTTCGATCCCGTTGCGATCGAGGCGAAGATCAGAGAGCATTTCTCCAGGCTGCCGAAGGCCGTCAACGCGCCGCGCCGCACGATGTACGACGTTCCCTCAAACAGGGACCCCATCGTCGCCATCGCCAGCGATAAGGAAGCGACGAACTCGAGCGTCAATCTCATGTACAAGCTTCCCGCAACGAGCGTGAAGACGGTCGGCGATTACCGCACGATGCTGATGGAGCGACTCTATCTCCAGATGCTCAACAGCCGCTTCTCCGAGATCAGCGAGAAGCCGGACGCACCGTTTCTCGGCGCGGGAGCATCGAAGGGAGGCTTCTTCGCCCGCACCACCGAGGCGTTCACTCTCGCCGCGAACGTGAAGGACGGCGGAGTCGAGCGAGCAACCGAAGCGCTCCTCACCGAATCGCGCCGCGTGGACCAGTTCGGATTCCTGCAGTCCGAGCTCGACCGCGTGAAGCAGAACGTTCTCCGCTCCTACGAACGCTCGTACGCCGAGCGCGACAAGACGCAGTCGGGCTCGTTCGTCGAGGAGTACATCGGCAACTACCTCGAGACCGAAGCGATCCCCGGCATCGAGTACGAATACAAGCTCGCGCAGGATCTTCTGCCGACGATCACCCTGGCCGAGGTGAACAATCTCGCGAAGCGGTGGATAACGGACGAGAATCGCGTGATCATCGCGCAGACTCCGATCAAGGAAAGCGTCCCTGTTCCGACGAAGAGCGGAATTCTCGCCGCGTTCGATCGCGCCGCCAAATCAACGATCGCAGCGTGGACGGAGAATCTCTCGGAGGACAAACTGATCGCCACCGCGCCAGCGGCGGGAAAGATCATCTCATCGAAGCCGATCTCGAGCATCGGTGCAACCGAGTGGACGCTCTCCAACGGAGCGCGCGTCATCGTCAAACCGACGGACTTCAAGGACGACCAGGTGCTCTTCTCGGCGTACAGCGCCGGCGGCACGTCGCTGGTCAGCGATCCTGACTTCATCTCGGCAGCGCTCTCATCGCAGGTGATGAGCCTGGGCGGGCTGGGAAGCTTCAGCCGCATTGATCTCATGAAGAAGCTCACCGGCAAGGCCGCGTCCGTCAGTCCGGTGATCGGCGAGTTCACTGAAGGCCTCAGCGGCAGCAGCTCGCCCAAGGACATCGAGACGATGTTCCAGCTCATCTATCTCGATTTCACGGCGCCGCGCCTCGACACCGTGGTGTTCGCGACATTCCGTGGACAGGCAGCGACATTCCTCGCGAATCGCGGCCTTTCGCCCGAGGCGGTGTTCTCGGACACGGTGCAGGTGACGCTCGCGCAGCACGCCTTCCGCGCGCGGCCGATGACCCCGGCGGTATTCAACGAGGTGAATCCGGACAGGGCACTCACGTTCTACAAGGATCGCTTCGCGAACGCCGGCGACTTCACGTTCGTTCTGGTCGGCAACGTGGACACTGTGGCAATCAAGCCGCTCGTGGAGACTTATCTCGCTTCACTGCCCGGCACCGGAAGAGTCGAGAAGGCGCGCGACAACGGCATCACGCGGCCGAAGGGCATCGTGCAGAGAGTCGTGCGGAAAGGGACCGAGCCGAAGGCGAATACCATTTTCGCCTTCACCGGGCCGTGCACGTACTCGCCGGAGAACCGGCTCACGCTGCGCGCGCTCAACACGCTGATGCAGACGCGCCTGAACGAGACGCTGCGCGAGAAGCTTGGCGGGACCTACAGTCCTGGCGTCGGCGGAGGCTGCTCGCGCGAACCGCGCCAGGAGTACACGATCCAGATCTCGTACGGATCGTCGCCCGAAAACGTGGAAACTCTCTCCAGCGCCGTGTTCGCCCTGATTGACAGTCTCAAGGCCCAGCCTCCTTCCGTCGCTGACGTGGACAAGGTGAAGGAGGAGATCCTTCGGTCACGCGAAGTCGAAGTGAAGACCAACCCCTACTGGATCACCAACATCGCCGCACGCGATCAGGCAGGAGAGGATCTCAGCGGACTCGGCTCGGCGTACGACGAGATGGTGAAGCGACTCACGCCGGCAATGATTCAACAGGCAGCGAAGACGTACTTCAACACCGCGAACTACGCGCGATTCGTTCTGCTCCCGGAGAATCAGGGCGCGACGAAATAGGGGATGAGCTACACGTACCCCGCCCGGATGTGCAGCGGCCACTGAACGAGATGCCGCACGTCCGGGTCACCCCAGTGGCGAGCAAGCGCCGGTTTCACCGGCGCCACCGGATAGTGAGGCCGATACCGGGAATAGAGTGCCGCGCCGCCGGAGAAGAGATCCCTGAATTGCGTCACGCCGGGGAATATGCGGCACGTCGAGGAGCTCAGCGACGATACCCATCGCCGAGCCTGCCTCGGGCTACATCTTCGGAAGTTCGGAAGGAGCGCCTTGTCCACGACGTGGATCACTCCGTTGGACTGATACACGTTGTAGGTCGAGATGAGAGCGGCCGCAGCTGCGATGGCTCTTTGGTGCATCGTCGCTCTCCTGAAGCTGGCTCGGCTCAGATCACCGCGACATCGCGTGCCGCAGCTCGGCCACCTTGCCTCGTACACCGTCCAGGTCGTCCGCGATCACTGTGATGTGGCCGAGCTTCCGCCGGGGGCCGGGCGACTTCCCGTACATGTGAACATGAACGTTATCCACCTCGCCAAGCCGCCGCACGTCCGGCTCGGTGCCGATGACGTTCACCATTCCGGCCGCGCCTCCCATTTCCGTGGATCCCAGCGGAAGCCCGATGATCGCCCGAAGATGATTCTCGAACTGGCTCGTGTCCGCTCCTTCGATCGTCCAGTGGCCCGTATTGTGGACACGTGGCGCCATCTCGTTGGCGACGAGACCCTCTCCCGTCTCGAACAGCTCGATCGCGAGCACGCCGACGTAGCCGAAATCTTCCATCAGCCTCCGCGCATACTCCTCTGCTTTCGCCTGCAGGCCGGCCGATACGCCCGGCGCAGGGGCAAGCGAAAAGCGCAGGATGCCCTCGCTGTGATGATTCTCCACGAGCGGATAGAACGCAAACTCGCCGGCGCGCGATCTCACGGCGATGATCGAGAGCTCGCGCGTGAATTTCACGAACGATTCGACGATCGCCGGCAATCCGCCAAGCTTCACCCACGCGCCGCCGATATCGTCTCGCGTGCGAATGACGGCCTGCCCTTTTCCATCATAGCCGAGCCGTCTCGACTTGAGAACCGCGGGCAGCCCGACGCGCTCGAGCGCTTCGCGAACTTCGCGCATGCTGTCCACAGCGGCGAACCGCGCGGTCGGAATTTTCAGGCGCTCGAAACAGGCCTTTTCGACGGCGCGGTCCTGCGCGGTCTCCAGCGCGAGCGGAGACGGATAAGTCGGGACGCGCTCGGCGACATAGCGCACTGCATGCGCCGGGATGCTCTCGAACTCGTACGTCGCGACATCCAGACCTTCGGCGAAATGCGCGAGGGCGGTATCGTTGTCGTAGTCCGCCACTACCAGCTCGGCGAATCGCCCCGCGGGCGCTTCAGGATCGGGCGAAAAAAAACGGAAGCGGCATCCAAGCCGGCTTCCGGCAAGCGCGAGCATCTGCCCGAGCTGCCCGGCCCCCATCACGCCGACTATCACTCGGCGCTGGCTGGGTTGGGTTGGTCCAGTACCGCCTGCGTCTGAGTCTGGCGGAAAGTATCGAGAGCGTCGCGAAGCTCGGCGTTGTCTATCGCAAGAATCGCCGTCGCGAGCAGCGCGGCGTTGATCGCTCCCGCCTTGCCGATGGCGAGAGTGCCGACCGGAACGCCGGCGGGCATCTGCACGATGGAAAGCAGCGAGTCTATCCCCTTGAGCGCCTTGCTCTCGACGGGAACACCGAGCACGGGAAGAGTCGTCTTGGCGGAGACCATGCCTGGCAGATGCGCCGCGCCCCCCGCTCCGGCAATGATCACGCGAAGCCCCCGACTGTGCGCCGAGCTGGCGTACTCGAACAGCAGGTCGGGAGTTCGATGCGCAGAGACGACGCGCGTCTCGTTGGGAACGCCGAGGGCGTCGAGCGTCTCGACGGCGTGACGCATCGTTTCCCAGTCGGATCTGGATCCCATGATCACGCCGACCAGCGGATTGGTTGCCAAGCTCAGCCCGGGAGAGGAAATGAAATGGAGATGACTTCGGTGGCGAGGTCCACTTCGGGGCGCGCGGAATCGAAATCGAGCACCAGCTGGCTCACGCGGAAGAAACTCCTGCGGTGATGCGGCGTGATCCCGTGCGAATCGAGGCCGCGGATGTGCGCGCGCGTCGTGTATCCGACGTTGCGCTCCCACGTGTACGCGGGATACCGCAGGGCGAGCCGCGCCATGAGATGATCGCGCGTGACTTTCGCGACGATGGAAGCGCAGGCGATCGTGAAGCAGCGCGCGTCGCCGTGAACCACCGCCGTGTGCGGCACGAGCAGAGTGCGCATCGTCTTGCCGTCAATGATGACGTAATCGGGCTGGACCTGGAGGCGTGACAGTGCGCGCTTCATGGCGAGCACGCTCGCCTGGTAGATGTTGAGCCGCTCGATTTCTCTCACGGAGGCGGCGCCGAGTGCACAGGCGATGGCCTTGCTCCGGATCTTGACGGCGAGGCGGACGCGCTCGTCGGGGGTGAGCATCTTGGAGTCGTCCACGCCGCGAATAGCGCGCATGTCAGGCGGCATGATGACGGCGCACGCGACGACCGGGCCGGCGAGCGGGCCGCGGCCTACTTCGTCAACGCCAGCGAGAAGCGGTCCCCGCTCTTTGCGGAGATCCCTCTCGATATGGGTCCATCTCTTTAGACGGTACGGAGCGCGGCTCCTGGGGGCGGGCTCTTTCGAGCCGTCATCAGCCACGCCCTTGCTGCTCTGCGAAGCGTTACGCCTCGGCGCCCGGAACCTGGACGCGCACCTTTCTTTCCTTGATGCGGGTCGCCTTGCCCGTGAGGTGCCGGAGGTAGTAGAGCTTGGCGCGACGAACGCGGCCGCGGCGAACCACCGTGATTCCGGCGATCATCGGGCTATGCGTCGGGAAGATGCGCTCGACGCCGATGCCGCTGGAGATCTTGCGGACCGTGAACGTCTCGCTGACACCGCTGCCGCGGCGAGCCAGGCAAACACCCTCGAACGCCTGGAGGCGCTCCTTGTCACCTTCCTTTACACGAACATTGACGCGAACCGTGTCACCGGCGCGGAAGGGCGGCAGATCGCCGCGGAGCCACTCTTTCTGGGTTTCGATAAATGGATGCATATGACGCTCGGGGCGAAGGTTGGCAGCCCGTCGGGATGGTTAGAAGGTAGAGACCCAAATTAACCGGCTGGAAGCGTTTATGCCACTGCCCGGAGTCAACCGCAAAGCTCTTCAGCGGTTACTGCGGCGCCGCGTGAATCGCGCCCCTTCTTCCTCTCGCCACTTCGCGATCTTCGCGCAGATTCCTTGTCATCATCTTGGCCGGGGTTGGTTGTTGTAGATGGCTGGTAACACAAAGCAAATACGAGGAAGGTTTGTAGACTCTAACAATCTGATCTACATGTAACACAACGTTATACCATTATTTTACACCGCAGAAGCTTCAATTCACCTAAGCCATTATATGACAATGGGTTAGATGACGGTATGACCGTTGCTATAGAGGCTGCGACCGGCCATACCTTTCGACTGGAGGCTTCAGGTGGATCGATTTAAAGTTTTCCGAACACTCGCTCTGGTAGCGGCGGCCGTTGGACTGGCGGGTTGCAGCGACCAGCCTCTGCCAACCGGTCCTGCCAGCGTTGCGGATCCACCCCTTCAGTTTTCGCGGTTTAGCGCCTGGGATGACGGGCGTCAGACCGCCATCGAATGGCAGGACGCGCCGAGGAGTGTGTCGGTGACCAGAGTCATCGGTGCTGGGGGCGGAACGCTGTCCATACCAAGCGCCGATTTCACCATCACTTTTCCGGCGGGTGCGGTAGCTGTCCCTGTTTCGATTACGGTAAGTACGGTGAACGGGGGGTATGTCGCCTACGACATGCTTCCGCGCGGGATCACCTTTGCCGCCACGGTATTGGTCAAGCAGGGCTTGCACAACACCGAAGTCTACGACGACGACTTCAATCGCACCCTGGTTCTCCACGGCGTGTACATCGGCAGCGATGTTATGCCAGGTATCGATAGAAAGGTCCCGGTAACCGAGATACTGCCTTCGGCGATCGTGTTTACCCGCGTGCGCGGCAAGTTGATGCCGGACTATCTGGTCTGGCAGATCAATCACTTCTCGAGGTACATGCTGGCGTCAGGATGATTTGCGGGGCCGGCGCGTCAAGCCGGCAAGTATCGGTGGAAATCCGTAGAGTCTTCGCAAACCGCAGAGCGCTCAACGGTCCGACTCTTTTTCTCCTCTTATCAGCCCGATGATATTCACACGAACCGTGATACGGCAGCGTGCCAGCTGACATGACGCAGGCTCATAGACTGGCCGAAGCTGCGCGCGAGGCCGAGACGAGAGGCGAGAATGCACGCGCCCTCGCGCTCTATGACGATGCGCTGGCAGAGCTTGGCTCGCACAGCTCCGACCCGCTGGCCGCGACAGTCTTGCGGTGGAAGGGCACGTTGCTGCGCGAAACCGGCCAGACGGAGGAGGCCTGCCGGCACTATTTGCGCAGTCTGGCGGTGGCCGAGCGTACCGGCCTCGCCGACGTCAAGGCGCACGTCCTCAATTGCCTGGCGATAATCGCCCAGCGACGCGGAGACCTGCGCGAAGCCGAGCGCCTGTATGAAAAGGCGTCCGAGTGCGCGACAGAGGGGCTCGAGCATCGCCTTCTTGGCATGATTCAGCAGAACCGCGGTGTGCTCGCCAACATGCGGGGCGACTTTCCGGCGGCTTCGAGTCTATATGAAGAGAGTCTCAAGACGTTCGAGATAGCTGGTGACGATCAGGCGGTATCCTGGGTGCTGAACAACCTGGGGATGCTGCACACCAAGCTCGGGCATCTGGTCGAAGCCCAAAAACACCTGGAGAGTGGATTGGCGATAGCCAAGCGCCGCGACGATGCACTCGTGGAAGAGATCATCACGCTCAACCTGGCCGAGCTGTGGGTTCGCGCCGACGATCTCGAGCTCGCTGAGAAGCTATGCTCGCACTCCCTCGAAGCAGCGAACAGACGCAGCGATCGTCTCACAGCCGCGGAAGCGCTGACCTGTCGGGCCCGGATCGAGCGGAAGCGGGGCGAGTTCGACAAGGGCATTGCCAGTCTCCAGATGGCGCGTTTCGAAGCGCAGGGCTCGGAGGATCGAATGCTGCACGCCGAGATTCAACGCGAGCTCGGGCAGCTTGCCCGGGATCGTGGAGACACTCCGGCCGCGAAGGATGCACTTTCCCAGGCCGCAGTCGAATTTCGAAACGTGGGTGCGCTCCACGACGCCGTCGAGACCGAAACGCTGCTGATGCACCTCAGCCCAGGCTGATCGGCCGGTGAAGGTCCAGCGGGGCTCGTCAGGCCGACTTTGCCCTGGCATATGTTGCTGACCTCCCGAATTATTTACTTTCTTCTGTGTGACAGCACAGAAACCTCCGATTATTTCGACGCGACACGTCCATGGCCTCAGAGAGCCGTGGGCCTCCCACATTGTGGGGGAGAGCCCTGCGTTGCTGGAGGTCATTGAGCTCGCTCATCGAGTTGCGGCCAGCCGAAGCGTGACGGTCCTCCTTGTTGGAGAAACAGGAACCGGCAAGGAGCTTTTCGCCCGCGGAGTACATGCCGCAAGTCCGCGCACTGCTGACCCCTTTGTCGCCATCAATTGTGCGGCGATCCCCGACACTCTGCTCGAGACCGAGCTGTTCGGGCACGAGGCAGGCGCCTTCACGGATGCCCGCACGCTCAAGACGGGCCTGTTCGAGATCGCAGGAGCCGGAACCATTTTCCTCGACGAAATCGCTGAGCTTCCGTTAAAGCTTCAGTCGAAGCTGCTTCGGGTGCTCGAGGAACGGAAGTTCAGGCGCGTCGGTGGCCACATAGAGCGGCAGCTCACCGCGCGCATCATCACGAGTACCAACGCCGCTCTCGAGCCTGCTGTCAGCGAAGGGACTTTTCGAGGCGATCTTTTCTATCGTCTGAACGTCATTCGCATCGAGCTTCCTCCGCTCCGGGAGCGGGCCGGCGATGTTCGGCTCCTTGCAGCGTACTTCGTCAGGAGGCACGCCGAAGGGGACGACCGGCCCAAGCTTCGGATCTCGGACGCATCATTGGATGTCCTCGAGCAGTACGGCTGGCCGGGCAACATCCGCGAGCTGCGGAATGTCATCGAGCGTGCGGTAGTGGTTTGCTCCGGAAATGTGATCGAGCCGCACCACATCTCGCTTCAGCGCCGCTCCCTCGTTCCCATCACTGCGGCTCAGGCAGGGATGACGATCCATATCCCCCCCGAAGGCAAGTCGCTAAACGTCATTGTGAACGAAGCGATCCACGCCACGATCGGCCTTACTGGCGGTAATCTCAGCGCGGCGGCGCGTTTGCTCGGAATTTCCCGGCCGACCCTCGCCCGGAAGCTCCGTGAACACGGGCTCGTTCGGCGCACTATCCTGGCCTCTGCGTGACGGCGGCGATCCATTCCGGCGTGGATGAAGGACGCGAGTCGATTTCGATAGCCCGCGGCTTGGAGCGCGCCAATCGCGCGGAGAAGAAAGGCAGATGGGAGGCGGCCTGCGGCGAATACGAGCGGCTGATCAGAAATCCCGAGGCCCGCCTCGACACACGACTCTCAGCGCTACGTCTCCTGGGCCGCGCCTACCTGGAGCGTGGCGATCGCGGCGCAGCGAGAGACGTGCTGGAAGCAGCCGTCGCTGCCGCAGAGCAAGCCCGCCGACCCGCCGCGGTCGCTCGCGCGCTCAACGTAGTTGCGATCCTCGAGCAAACTGTGGGGAACCTGGAAGAGGCGGCGGCGCTTTACGTCCTGGCTCGAGGGCAGGCGCAGGCAGCGGGTGACGGCGCCCTCGTCGCGATGATCGATCAAAACGCCGGCACCGTGGCCAGCATCCGCGGCGACACCCGCGGCGCGCTCGAGTCATTCCGCCTGAGTCTCGCCGGATATCAGTCACTCGGCATGACCGACTACGCCGGGCAGGTGCTCAACAACATGGGCCTCGCGTTCGTCGACCTCGGCGCCCATCGATCCGCCGAATCGGCGTATGCAGAAGCGATCCAGTCATTCGACGCCGGTGGTGACCGCTCGAAGCAAAGAGACGTTGCCGTGAATCAGGTGCAGCTCTGGATCGCAATGCGACGGTTCGACAAGGCGCGGCATCAGTGCGACGAGCTTCTCGCCGCCACAGGTGGCGAGAAGCAACCGTGGGCGGGCGAAGTGCTTCGTCACATGGGTGTGATCGCGCGCGAGCGCTCTGAGTATGCTGCATCGAACGAATTTCTCGCCCTGGCGGCGAAGCTTGCCGACGAGTCGGAGGACTATCTGCTGACCGCCGACGTCGCGGAACAGCAGGCCGAGCTCTTCTGGGCCGAGGAGCGTCATCGCGAGATGCTGGCGAGCCTGAATCGGGCGCGCGCAATCTATTCCCGGCTCAACGCCATGCATCGCGTCGCCGACATAGAGCGGCGAAACGCCAACCTGGAACAGCGCTTTCTGAAAATTGCCCGGAGCTGGGGCGATTCGATCGAAGGCGCCGACCACTACACACAGGGCCACTGCGAACGCGTGGCCAGTCTGGCGTGCGCACTTGCCGTCCGCGCCGGACTCGATCCCCGGGACATGTTCTGGTTCAGGCTTGGTGCGCTCCTGCACGACGTGGGCAAGGTCATCGTGCCGCCCGAGGTGCTCAATAAGGCGGGGCAGCTGACGCCGGACGAATGGGATTTGATGAAGCGCCATCCGGAGGAGGGTCTCAAGCTCGTCGCCGGCGTTGACTTCCCCGGAGACGTGCGCTCGATGATCCGCAGTCATCACGAACGGTGGGATGGCAAGGGCTATCCGGACGGTCTCGCCGGCGAAGCGACTTCCCTGCCCGCGCGGATACTCTGCATCGCCGACGTCTATGACGCACTCACCTCGCCGCGTCCGTATCGTCAGGCGCTTAGCCATGACGAAGGCATGCGCATCATGCTCTCCGCTGACGGTCAGTTCGACCCCGGCCTGATACCGATTTTCACCGAGTGGGCTACCCCGCCAAGCCGCCCGAATTGAGTCTCTGCGCCTGACAGCGCGGGCCAACCCGAATTAAGCCATGAAGCCCATTTCGCTGATTCAAATCTGCGCCGCCGCCGCCGCGGTCGCCCTCTCGCTTTGCGCGTGTTCTCCCGACAGGTCTGAGAAACCGGCGGGGGGCGGAACGATAGTGATATCCGCGTCGGCCGATCCAGATCTTCTCCTCCCGCCACTCACTATGTCTGTGCAGGGAAAGCAGATCGTGGATCAGATCTTCGACAACCTGGCGGACATCGGCGACGGCATGAACACAGTCGGCGACTCCGGCTTCCGTCCACGCCTCGCGAAGAGCTGGCGCTGGGCCCCCGATTCGAGCTGGATCGAGTTCAACATCGATCCGAATGCGCGCTGGCACGATGGGAAGCGTGTGCAGTCCCCGGACGTGAGATTCACGTTCTCGCTGCTAAAGGACACCGCCGTAGGCTCCCAGCTCGCGGCGAATGTGGAGAATGTCGATTCGGTGACGCTGCCGGACCCTCTCATCGCGCGGGTATGGCTGGCGAAACATCCTCCCAACGAGTTTTTCAGACTCGCGTCCGCCATCGCCATTCTGCCCGAACATCTGCTGAAGCATGTGGCCCCGCAGTCTCTCCGCACTTCCTCTTTCGCTCGCGCTCCGATTGGCAGCGGAAGGTTCCGATTCTCGAAGTGGACACCGTCCACGAGCATCGTCCTCACGGCCGATACGGCCAACTACCGCGGCCGGCCGGAAACCGACAGGCTCGTCTGGTTGGTCTCACAGGATTACGACGGCGCCGCTTTGAGATTCCTGAGCGGCCAGGCCGACTTCCTGGACGTGGTGAAGCCGGAGCTCGTCGACAAGGTTCGTGCCGGGGGACGGCACCTATCCACCGGTACGCCGAGCCTGAATTACGGATACGTCGCATTCAACCTTCGCGACGGCGCCACCTCGCGTCCCCATCCGATCCTTTCGGATCGCGCGGTGCGCCGCGCTCTCGTCATGTCGGTCAACCGTGCGGCGCTGGTGAAAAACGTCTTCGACACGCTTGGTCTCGTGGCCCACGGACCTGTGACGCGCGCCATTCCGACGAGTGACACCAGCATCGGCCTTCCCTACGACGTGGTTGCTGCGGCCGCAGCGCTGGATGCCGCCGGATGGAAGCTTTCGTCATCGGGAATCCGGATGCGCAACGGCCGCCCGCTTCGATTCACGCTGATCGTGCCAACGTCAAGCGCACCGAGGATGAAGTTCGCCGTCCTGCTTCAGGACCAGTGGAAGCGGATAGGGGCCGACGTCCGCCTCGACCAGCTGGAGCTGTCCACGTTCGGCGCGCGAATGGAAGCCCACGAGTTCGACGCCCTGCTGAATGCCTGGCAGATTGATCCTGACCCCGCCTCCGTGCGCGACGAGTGGGTGAGCGCCGAACGCAACAAGGCCGGTTTCAATTTCGAGTCGTACTCCAACCCTGTCGTCGACGCACTCCTCGACAGCGCCGCCGCGAGCGGAGATCCGAAGCAAAGCAGATCGCTGTATCGTCGCGCGTATCGCGAGATAACGGAAGACGCGCCTGCTCTCTGGCTGTACGAGTCGCGCAATGTGTTCGGCGTCGCGCCGCGCGTCGAGACAACCGGAATGCGCGCTGACGCCTGGTGGGCCCGGCTCGCGGACTGGAAGATCCGTCCGCCGGGCTGATCCGACGGGAAGCGCAATCCGGTCGCTCTTCAGCGGTTACTGCGGCGCTGCGTGAGTCGCGCCCCTTCTTCCTCTCGCCACTTCGCGATCTTCGCGTGGTCGCCTGACAGGAGGACCTCCGGCACGGTGTGGCCACGAAACTCCGGCGGTCGCGTGTAGCTCGGCGCGCTGATTCCCCGATCGAAGAATGAATCGCTGCGCGCACTCTCCAGATCCGACATCGCGCCCGGAATCAAGCGCACCGTCGCGTCAATGATCGCCAGCGCAGCCGCCTCGCCTCCGCTCAGCACGAAATCGCCGAGCGAGATCTCCTCGGTCGCGAGATGATCCGCGACGCGCTGGTCCACATCCTTGTAATGACCGCACAAGAGCGTGAGCTCGCTTCCCTCCGCGAATCGCACCGCGGCGGCGTGCGAGAAGAGCTTGCCGCGCGGCGATAGCAGGACGACCGGCGCGCTGGCGCCAATCGCCTCGACGGCCTCGAAGAACGGGCCCGGCTTCATCACCATGCCGGCCCCGCCCCCGTATGGGGCGTCGTCCACCGTCTTGTGCTTGTCATGAGTGAAATCGCGCAGGTCCACGATGTTGTACTCGACGCCACCGGACGCTTTCGCCCGCGCCGGAATACTCAGCCCCAGCGGCCCCGCGAAGAAATCGGGGAAGATCGTCACGACGTTGATCCTGAGCGGCATCGGCTAGTCGAACATCCCGACTTCGGACTTCACCACCACCACTCTTTCGTCGGTGTCGGTTCGCTCGATGACTTCATGACGATACGGAATGAGCACGCTCCCCTTCGCTGTCTTCACGTCGAGTGTGAGACCCTGCGGCAGCTCGTAATACGACGTGACCTCGCCCATCAACTCGCCGGTATCGAGCTGCACCTTCATGCCGAGGAGATCATGGAGATAGACCTCGTCCTCCGCTGGTGGCTCGAGCTCATCGAACGGCGAGAACAGGTACCGGCCCCGAAACAGCTCGGCGGCGTTACGGTCCGCGATCTCGGTGAACTTCACCATCAGGCCGCCTTTGAAGGGGCGCGCGCCCTCCACGGTCAGCGACTGCGAGCCGTCGCCGACCAAGCCGGTGACGTCACCCACAAAAACACGACGGCCGGACGCGAATACCGCGTCCGGCGCATCTGTCAGCGACTCGATGACAACCTCGCCGCGGATTCCCTGTGCATTGCGGATCAGTCCTACGATCGCCAATGCATTGGCTGCCATGCCTACGCCTCGTCGGTACCGGCTGGCGTCTCGGCGTTGAGCGCTGCCTCTTCCTCGGCGCTGCGCTCGGGGAGCGGCACCGCCGACTGCTTGAGCTCGATGCCGAGGCGCTGCTCGTGGCGGCGCTTCAGAACGCCTGCGCGGCGGAGCAGTGAGCGTACGGTATCGCTCGGCTGGGCGCCGACGCCGAGCCAGTAGTTGGCGCGCTCTTCGTTGACCGCGAGACCACCCTGAGCCTGACGCGGAGCGTACTGGCCGATGATCTCGATGAACTTGCCGTCACGCGGGCTCTGCGAGTCGGCGACGACGATACGGTACACAGGTGCCTTTTTCCGCCCGATACGGCGGAGACGGATTCTTACCATCGGTACTTCTCCATTCAGGAAAGGTCTCGTGCTTCTCCGGGCTCATCGCTTCGCCGGTGTCTCCGGCGCGCACCCGGTCCTGCAAATGCGGTGTTTCTACCGCATTCCAAACATACCAGGCATCCCCGGCATTCCAAGCCTGCCGCCTCCGCCCTGGGACATCTTCTTCATCATCTTCTGCATCTCGCGGAACTGGTCGAGCAGCCGGTTCACGTCGCTGATCGAGCGTCCGCAGCCCCTCGCGATCCGCGCGCGCCGCGAGCCGTTGATGATCGTCGGATCCTTCCGCTCTTCCGGCGTCATGGAGAGGACGATCGCTTCGACGTGACGCATCCGCCTGGGATCCATCTTCGCCTGCTTCAGCACTTTGGTGTTGACGCCCGGCAGCATCTTCAGGACGCCCTCCAGCGGACCCATCTTCTCGATCTGCTTCATGGCATGCAGGAAGTCGGTGAGGTCCATCCCTTCCTTCTTCACCTTCTTCTGCAGCCGCTTCGCTTCCGTCTCGTCGAACGCCGCCTGCGCCTTCTCCACGAGAGAGACGACGTCCCCCATCTGGAGGATTCGGCCGGCCATGCGGTCGGGGTGGAACTCCTCGAGCGCGTCCGACTTCTCGCCGACACCGATGTACTTGATCGGCTTTTTGAGAACTCCGTAGATCGAGAGCGCCGCACCTCCTCGCGCGTCGCCGTCCATCTTCGTCAGGATCACGCCGGTCACGCCGAGGGCATTGTCGAAGCCCTGCGCGATCTTCACCGCTTCCTGTCCCGTCATTCCATCGGCGACCAACAGGATCTCGGTGGGGCGCAGCGCCTCCTTCAGATGACGGAGCTCGTCCATCATCTCTTCGTCAATCTGGAGACGACCCGCGGTGTCCACGATGACGACGCGATCGCGCTCATGCTTCGCCTGCTCGACGCCGGCCCTGGCGATCCTCACCACGTCCTGCGTGGTGCGATCGGCGTAGACGGGAATGTCGAGCTGCTGTCCGAGCGTCTCCAGCTGATCTATGGCAGCGGGACGATAGACATCGGCGGCGACGAGACGGGTCGGGCGTCCTTCGGCCTTGAGCTTCCGCGCGAGCTTGGCGGCGGTGGTCGTCTTGCCCGAGCCCTGGAGTCCGACCAACATCACGACCGTCGGAGGAACGGAGCTCAGCTTGAGCCCTTCGCGGCGCTCGCCGAGCATCGTTGCGAGCTCTTCGTGGACGATCTTTACGAGCTGTTGCGCGGGCGAGACTGTGCTCAGCGCGGAAATCGTTACCGCTTTCTTCTCGACGCGCTCGAGGAACTCGCGGGTGAGCTGGAAGTTGACGTCCGCCTCGAGGAGGACGCGGCGCACCTCGCGGAGTCCTTCCTTGATGTCGGATTCCGAGAGAGTTCCGCGTCCGCGCAGGCGGGCGAATGTGGCTTCCAGCTTTTCGCTGAGGTCTTCGAACATAGCCTTGCAATTTAACCCGGGTACCGCTGCTCAAACAACACTGCTCAAACAACACTGCGGAACTACATACTGCGGAACTACATAAGTCCGCAGGTCGTTTGCTGTTGTATTTCTGGCTCCGTCGAGTTGCTTACCGTACCTTTTCGCAAGAACTTCCTTTCTAATGGAACCGGCGCGCACTCGCCATGGATCCCGACGATCCGTCGGTCCTCTACAACATCGCCTGTGCGTTCTCGATGGAGAACCAGTCAACCGAGGCTCTCGATGCGCTCGAAAAAGCGCTCGATCACGGATTCGGCCACTGGAAGTGGATCGAGCACGACTCCGATCTCGACCCGTTACGCAACAATCCCGCCTTCATCGAGCTGCTGAAGCGAAAACCCGTGGAGGCGACGGCGTAGCCCGTCTCAACGGCACGGTTCTCGATAGCTCACGCCGCCAGGTTCTCTTAACTTGGAAACATGGCCAGGAATCAGCGTAAGGACGACATACTCAGGTCCGAGATCCCGCCGGCGCTGCCACTCATGGCGCTGCGCTCGACGATCGTCTATCCGCTAGGCACGATCGCCGTACAGATGGGAGCGCCCGAAAACCTCGCGCTCCTTCGCGACAACCCCGGCTCGGGCCTTATCGTCGCACTCGTCGTCGCCACCGGTGACCATGTAGAGACGATTGATCTCGACACCTTCGTCGGCCGCGTCGGCGTCGCGGCGCGCGTCCACGAGCGCATCAATCTCCCCGGAGAGACGGTGCAGATCACGCTCCAGGGCCTGCGTCGCATAGTGATAGACAGCGTTTCGCAGCGCACGCCGTATCCGATCGCGCAGGTCACATGCGCGAAAGAACTTTTAGCCAACCCGAACGAGGTGGACGAGCTCGTCACGCGCGTCGTGACGGCGGCGGAAACGCTCGCGCAGATGGTGGACCGCATCCCCGACGAGGTCCCCGCAATCCTCAGGATGAACGTCTCGGACCCGGGCCGGTTCGCCGACCTCGCCGCGACGAACATGAACTTCAAGATCTCCGACAAGGACGAGATCGTTCAGCGGCTCGACATCGGCAAGCGTCTCCGTTTTCTGCTTACTCGCCTCGAGCGCGAGGTGGCCCGTGCGCACGTGGTCGAGGACGTGAAGCGACAGACGGAGATCAAGATCGAGCAGCACCAGCGCGAGTTCTTTCTCCGCCAGCAGCTCCGCGCAATCCAGGCCGAGCTCGGAGAATCCGACCCCGGGGAGAAGGAAGCAATCGAGACTCTTCGCAAGATCGAGGAGACGAAGATGTCCGAGCGCGCGACGCAGGAAGCGCGTCGTGAGACGGAGCGCCTTCGCCAGCTCTCGCCCGCGTCGAGCGAGTATCAGGTCATCCGCACATACCTCGACTGGCTTCTGTCGCTTCCGTGGGAGAAGCGCTCGGGCAAGGATGACATTGATCTCAGCACGGTCGAGAAGTCGCTCGACGAGCGGCACTACGGCCTGAACGAAGCGAAGGAGCGCATCCTCGAGTTCCTCGCCGTGCGAAAGCTGCGCGGAAACGACCCCCACGGCCCCATCCTCTGCCTCGCGGGTCCGCCAGGCACGGGCAAGACTTCGCTCGGAGAAGCCATCGCGACAGCCATCGGGCGCGAGTTCTATCGCATCTCCGTCGGCGGCGTGCGCGACGAAGCCGAGATCCGCGGACATCGCCGCACCTACGTCGGCGCCATGCCGGGCCTGCTCATCCAGGCGCTCCGCCGGGTGCAGGTCAGAGATCCGGTATTCATGATTGACGAGATAGACAAGATGAGCGGAGGAGGCGCCTCGGGCGATCCGACAGCCGCCATGCTCGAGGTTCTCGACCCGTCGCAGAACCAGAGCTTCGTGGACCACTATCTCAACGTGCCGTTCGACCTGTCGCAGATCCTGTTCATCTGCACGGCCAACAACATCTACGACATACTCCCACCGCTTCGCGACCGGATGGAAATCATTCGCATCGCCGGCTATACGGTCGAGGAAAAAGTCGAGATCGCCTGGCGGTACATGCTGCCGCGCCTTTTCGAGGAGCACGGCATCACCGACAAGGATCTCCAGTTCACCGACGAAGTGCTCGGCTTCATCTCCAGCCGCTACTCGCGCGAAGCGGGACTGAGAAACTTCGAGCGCGATCTCGCCGCGATCATGCGCCGCCGCGCGCGAAAAAAGGCGGACGGCGAGCAGGGCGCATGGATCGTGGACAACGCGCGCGTCATGGACATTCTCGGCAATCCCCGCTATCAGCTCGAATCGGCCGAGCAGGAGCCGGAGATCGGCGTCGTCACCGGGCTCGCGTGGACGGCGGCCGGCGGCGACCTGATGCTCATCGAAGCGCTACGCATGCCGGGGTCCGGAAAGCTCACCGTCACAGGACAGCTCGGCAGCGTGATGCGGGAGTCGGTGGACGCGGCGTACTCTTACGTCCGCTCACGCGCCGAAGTTCTCGGGATCGCCAGGGAGGAATTCCGCGACTGCGACCTGCACGTGCACTTCCCCGCAGGCGCGATCCCCAAGGACGGCCCCAGCGCCGGTGCCGCGATCACGCTCGCGATCGCCAGCGTTCTCAGCCAGCGGCCTATCCGCCGGGACATGGCCATCACCGGCGAAGTCACGCTGCGCGGCAAGCTGCTCGAGATCGGCGGCGTGAAGGAGAAAGTGCTTGCCTCATATCGCGCCGGGCTGCGCCAGGTGATCATGCCGTCAACGAACGAGAAGGACCTGCGCGACATCCCCGATGAAGTGCGGGGCCACATGGCGTTCACCTTCGTCTCCACGATGGACGAGGTGCTCCATCTCATGCTCATGCAGAAGCCGCTGCCGGTGCTCGCCGATTCGCCGCCACCGCGCCGTGCGTCACCACGCAAGAGGGAGAAAACTTCGACCCCTGCCGCGCGTAGTGACGATGCGATCCCTGTAGCCAAGGACTAAGCTTTAGTGCTTCTCAGCGCCAACAACGCATGGGTGGACCTCGCCGTGAACGTCGTGGGTGGAACGGGTCGAGGAGCTGTTGCGCCGTCATCGACACGGAGCTCAAGCTCATCATCGGTGCGGGCTACGTCCTCGGCGCGGTCGTAGGCGTGTTCACCTTTCTCATCTCGCACCTCGCAGGGCTCTGACGCCCTACTGCTTCAGTCCGATCTTCGAGATGTCGAGTACGCTCATGCTGGCGCCGGCCGGCACATCCACATACAGAACCACCGGTCGCCCGGCGACTTCGTCGGTGCTGATCCGAATCGAGCGACCCGCCGCCGAGTAGCTTCGCGTCACTGAGCCCGGCGGTGAATCGGAGGTCGCCTTGTAGCGCTTGTTCACGACCTTCCCGAGAAGATCGTAGAACTCCGACGCGTCGGCCTGTGAATCCCACACAGTCACCCACGCGACTCCCTGACCGCTGGCCGCGTTGAACAGCTCGTACCGGTCGCCGTCCCACCCGGTCGCGCCCTGCACCGCTTCGTTCTGATCCTTCAGGTGCTGGAACAGGAAGAGTCGCGTCTCGAATTCGCCAAGCGTGTTCTGATATGTCGCCGCGGCACCCTTCAATCGCGGGAGCGTAATGTCGGTCGGCGCATCGCGCTTTCCAAAGAATGCACCCGAATGCAGCACCTGCTCCGTCGAGACCGGCATGTCCCGGTAGATGGGCTTGCCCGCGCTGCGCTCTTTGTAGTTGCGCACGAATTCGGCTCCGCTCAGATACGGGAAAATCAGCGTCTCCTGTATCACGACCGGCGCGCGCGCGAACACGGGCATGGACGCCTGGTTCTCCCGGATCATCTCGCGAACCCTGTCCCAGCCACCCGGCAGGTTCATCGCGACGTTCGTCCCGCCGAGCATCGCGGAGATCTGCTCGTAAACCGCCTGCCCTTCGAATACCGCCTGGGCGGCGGACTGCCGGTCGTTCTGCCCTTCCACCTTCTGCGTCGAATCGAGACTGATGTACTGGTCCTGCAACGCATGCACGAGCTCGTGCGTGATCGTGATCCCCACGACATCCTTCGGCGCATCGTTCACGACGTAGAGGACCTTCGTCTTCGGATCGTAATAGCCGACGATCTGCTCCTCGAGGAGGTCTATCAGGAATTTCTGGAGGTTGAGCGTGTCGGGGATCATGCCGAGGCGCTTGTACGCGGCAGTGATACCGGCGAACTGACGCGCCGCGGCAGGATCGGTGATCTGCCGCGTCACGAACTCGCGGACCTGCGCCTTGGAGCGCGACTCGACCCTGGGCGGCTGCTTGAACTTGAGCCCGACCGCATTCTCGATGGCGGGGACGGCGTCGCTTACCTGTTTGCCGAACGGACCGGTGTGCTCCGCTTTCCTGTCGGTGCACGACGGCATCAGGCCGACGGCGAGCAGCACCACGGCGACCCCCCACATTCCGTGGCCCGTCATCCCGCGCCCGAGGCGCTCGAGACCCTTCGATTCATGCTGCATGTCCGCCGGCATCAGAGTCCCGAATAACTCGCGTACGCGTTGATCAGTCGTTGGCCCCAAAGCAATGCGATCACCGCGGCGGGCGCAAGAAAAACGCCGAACGGCACGAGCGGCGGACCGAACTCCGACTTCGCCGCGCGCGAGCGCATCCATATGATCGGATACACAACTCCGAGAACAACGACGGCGCCGATCAGTGCGCCGACGAAGATGGTGATAAGTGCCCGATTGGCGCCGACCGCCCCGCCGACCATCGCCATCAGCGTGACGTCCCCGAAACCCATCGCCTCCTTCTTCAGCGCCACCTCGCCGAGCCATCCAGCGATGGCGATCGCGCCGGCCCCGGCGCAGGCGCCGATCACCGCGTCGTATGCGCCGGCGAACGGACCGGTGTCGCCGATGAACAGCGACGCGAGCGCGGTCACGATCACCCAGGCAAGACCAAATACCGTGAAGCCGTCGGGGATGAGGTACCGCTTCGCATCCGTGATCGCGATGCCGATCAGCACCGTGACGAACACCACGACGCGCAGCGCCGTGAACGAAAGGCCGAACTCGAGATAGCTGAGAGTCCAGACTACGCCGACGATGATCTCGACGAGCGGATACTGGAACGAGATCGGCTTGCGGCACCCGCGGCAGCGGCCGCGCAGCACGATCCAGCTCACGATCGGAATGTTCTCCATCGCTCCGATCTGCCGCCCGCAGTTCGGGCAGCGCGAGCGCGGCCGCACGACGGACAAGCCATCGGGCCAGCGCGATATGCACACGTTGAGAAACGATCCTAAACAGGCTCCACAGAGGAAGCTGTAGGCCGCCCAGATGGTTTGCATTATTTCCTGAGCTGATAAAGGAGAATGCCCGCGGCCACCGCGACGTTCAGCGATTCGACCGGGCCGGAGATTGGCAGCGACACAAGCTGCGTTGCGCGCGCTCGCATGGAAGACGACAATCCGGCTCCCTCGTTTCCGACGACGAGGGCGAGCCGAGGGGGCGCCGGCATGCCGTCCACCGGCGTACCGCCCGCATCGGCGCCCCACAGCTCGGCCTTCTCGCTGTCAAGAAAAGACATGAGCTCGTCCACGGTGCAGTGCATCGCGGGGTGATGGAAGCTCGCTCCCATCGCGCCGCGGACGACCTTCGCGTTCCAGAGGTCCACGGTTCCCGGCAGCGCGATAGTAGCGTCAGCTCCGAGCGCGGCCGCCGTCCGCAGAATGGTGCCGACGTTGCCGGGATCCTGAACGGCATCGAGGACGAGGAGCCGCAGCGATGCCCGCCCTGCGAGAGCGGCGAGCGAATGTCCCGGAATCTCCGCGATTGCCAGCACGCCCTGCGGCGATTCCGTTTCCGCCGCACTCCTGAATTCGGCCTCGTCCACCGCGGCCGTCTCGACGCCGCGCTGCGCGATGAGCGCTCTCAACGCGGGTCCCCGGGGCGCGCCATCGAGCTGAGGGGCGGTGAGGACTCCGCGAATCCGAAGGTCAGAACGGAGCAGCTCCTCCACCGAACGCACCCCCTCCGCCACGAAGACGGCATGCCGCTCCCGCGATTTTCGTCGCCTCAGGTCCCGCGCGAAGGTCAGAAGTCTCAAGATGGTATGGGTTTAACAGTGTGGAATGGGACTTGCCTTTTACGGCGGCGTGCAATTTACCGCGAGAACTCAAATGAAACGAATATTTGTGTCACTGGCTCTTGCCACATCCCTGACTGCCTGCGGCATCTCCCAGCAGCAGGAGGTGCAGATGGGCCAGGAATCATCGCAGGAGATCAATGCCAAGCTGCGCATCGTGAGCGACCCTGAGATCAACCGGTACATCAACGTCCTGGGCGACCAGATCGCCAGCAGGACGAGCCGGGCCGATCTGGACTGGCGCTTCTATATAGTGGACTCGAAGGAAGTGAACGCCTTCGCGGTGCCGGGGGGCTACGTCTACGTCAACCGCGGCCTCGTCGAGCGCACTGCCAGGATGGACGAGCTCGCGGGAGTCCTCGGGCACGAGATCGGACACGTGGTCCGCAGGCACAGCATCAAGCAGATGGAGAAGGCGCAGGGCGCGAACATCGGTGTGACGCTCGCGTGCGTGCTCACCAACATCTGTAGCAGCCAGGCAGCGCAGGCCGGAATCCAAGTCGCCGGCGGCGTCGTCTTTGCGCGGTTCAGCCGCCAGGACGAGCTCGAAGCCGACCAGGAAGCGGTCGCAAACACGGTGCTGGCGGGAATCAATCCCCAGGGAATCGTCACGATGTTCCAGAAGCTGATCGAGGAGCGGAGGACTCGCCCGAGCGCGGTAGAAGGCTGGTTCTCCACGCACCCGCTCGAGGAGGACCGCGTCACGGCGGCTCAGGCCTCGATCAACCAGATTCCGAGCGCCACGCGTGCACGCCTGACGACGAATTCGAGCAACTACAACACTTTCGTGTCGCGCCTGAGATCGCTTCCCGCGCCGAGGCAGTAACGACAGAGGTACGGACCGCTCGGGGGACTGCCGCGAGGCAACAGCGCGTGCAGTGAGCGGGAGAGCGAACATGCGCCGTGGGAATCCGCGGCGCATCTTTCGTTCATGAAAGTCGCACTCACGATCGCCGGCTCCGATTCGGGCGGCGGCGCCGGAATTCAGGCGGATCTCAAGACCTTCCACCAGTTCGGCGTCTTCGGCACTTCCGCCATTGCCGCGATCACCGCGCAGAACACGCTTGGCGTGTCGCAATGGCAGCCGGTGGATGTCGGCCTGGTGCGCGCGCAGATCGAAGCCGTCGCTTCCGACCTCCATCCTGCGGCGACCAAAACCGGTATGCTTGGGAGCCGAGACATCGTTGTAGTGGTCGCGGAATCAATTCGCCGCTATCGCCTCTCGAATTACGTTCTCGACCCGGTGATGGTCGCGACCTCCGGCGACCTTCTCATCGAGACCGACGCCGTGGGCGCGATCCGGTCGGATCTTCTCCCCCTCGCATTCCTTGTCACTCCCAATGCCGGCGAGGCGCGCGTGATCGCCGGCTTTCCGGTCGAGAACGAGGACGACATGCGGCGCGCGGCGACTGCGATCGCCGCCATGGGTGCCGGCGCAGTTCTCATCAAGGGCGGACACGTGCGCGGCGGCGATCCCGAAACGGTGGTGGATCTCCTCTACGACGGAGAGTTCACAATGTTTACCAACCCGCGCATTGACACTACGAGCACTCACGGCACCGGCTGTACGCTTTCGGCGGCAATCACCGCCGAGTTGGCGAAAGGAGCCGCTCTCCGGGACGCCGTCCGGTCAGCGATCGATTTCGTGCACACGGCGATGGCCACCGCGCCGGGACTGGGAAGCGGGCACGGCCCGCTCAATCACTTTGCCGGCGGAAGCGCCGCGACGAACTCGCGAACCAGCGCCTGAAAGCCCTGCGCCGTGCGCGCCGTCACTTCGAGAACGTCGGTGTGAAGCACCGGCGTATCGCCGATGCCTGAAGCAGCGTTGGCGATACAGCTCATGCCCGCCACGCGCATTCCCATCGCGCGGGCGACAATGACCTCTGGCACGGTGGACATTCCCACCGCGTCGGCACCAAGCCGCTCGAGCATCCGCACCTCCGCGCGCGTCTCGAACGACGGCCCCGGGAGCCACGCGTAAACACCTTCCTTCACACCGATGCCGACCCTGGCCGCGCTGGCTTTGAGAAGAGCCCGCAGCTCCGCATCGTACGGCGCCGTCATGTCGGGGAAGCGCTCGTCTCCTTCCTCGACGTGACCGGTGAGCGGATTCACTCCCGTGAGGTTCAGGTGATCCTCGATGATCATCAGATCGCCGGCGGCGAGATCGCGCCGGATTCCACCGGCGGCGTTCGAGGCGAAGTAAGTGCGCGCGCCGAGCGCGTGCATCACCCGAACGGGAAAGGCAGCCAGCTGGGGGGGATGGCCCTCATACATGTGAAAACGTCCCGCCAGCGCGATGACGTTTCGCCCTCCGAGCCGGCCCGAGATGAGCGCGCCGGCATGCCCGATCACCGTCGCCGTCGGGAAGCCCGGCACCTCCGGGAACGGAACGCGCACGGCACGCTCGATATCAGCGGCGAGGCCGCCGAGCCCGGAGCCGAGTACGATGCCGATCTCGGGTACCGCATCGCCGATCCGCTCGCGCACCGCCGCGGCACTGCGCTCGGCCGCGTCTCTTCCATATGGCGCGCTCATTCTGCGCCCGTCGCGATCGTGAGCATTTCCGCCGAGACTTCGTCGAGCAGCTTCAGGCGCTGTTCCCATGGCAGAAACGCGCTCTCGAATCCGTTGAGTGCCAGCGTGCAGAGCTCGTTGAGACTGAAGTCGAGATGCCTGGCGGCGAACGCGTACTCGTCGGTGAGCGTCGTTCCGCTCATGAGGCGATTGTCGGTGTTGAGCGCGACGTTCATTCCGCGGTCGAAATACTGCCTGAGCGGATGCGTTTCGTACGACTTCGCCGCGTGCGTCTGGACGTTGGACGTGAGACATATCTCGAGCCCGATGCGGCGATCGTTCACGTACTGCGTAAGATCGGCGTCCTCGATGAGCCGCGTGGCGTGCCCGAGCCGGTCAGCGCCGCACTTGTGGACGGCGTCGCGCACCGAGCGCGCGCCGTCGCCCTCGCCGGCGTGCACGGTGATGGCGAGGTTGTGCTTGCGCGCATATGCGAACGCGTCGGAATGAGCGGAGGCCGGAAAACCCGCTTCGCCTCCTGCCAGGTCGAAAGCGACGACACCCCGGTGCTTGTATGCAACCGCGAGCTGCGCCAGCTCGAGAGAGGTCTCCGGAGGAAGCTGTCTCAGCGAGCAGACGATGGACCTGGCGATGATGCCGTAGTCACGCTCGGCTCGCTCGAGCCCGCGGATCTGGGCTTCGAGTGCCTCGCCAAGCTCGAGTCCTCCCCGGCTATTGAGAATCGGAGCGTTGCGGACCTCGATGTAGCGCACTCCGTCGGCGGCGGCGTCCGCGCCCAGCTCGTATGCGATGCGCTCGATCGCCCCCGCAGTCTGCATCACGGAGACCGTCACCTCGAATCGCCTGAGATAGTCCTCGAGAGATTTGGCGTCGCTGACGATCATGTAGTCGCGCAGCGCGTCGGCGGTGTCGCGCGGCATGACCACATTGTATTCACGACCAAGCTCGAGGAGCGTGGACGGCCGGACCGAGCCGTCGAGGTGGCAGTGCAGCTCGGCCTTCGGAATTCGCCTCAGTTGTTCAGATGTCAGCATCCACGATGATATCGAATTCCGTCGTAAAGGTGAAGCGAGACGTCGCGACTACTGAGTGATGAAAATGCGGCTTTCCGTCGGTGGAGCGATGGGTGACTTCAGCTTTCCCAGGTAATCCATGAGTGCATCCAGATCGACCACGTTCAGCGGCGTCGCGCGCGAGCCCTCAGGCGGGCCCATGTTGCTTCCGCCGGTCGCCATGAAGTTGTTCGTCACGACATCGTAAAACGCGTTGTCCACGAGCGTTCGCCCGGCGGGCAGCCGGAGCGAGACGATTCTCTGCCCGCGGGGCTTCTCGGGATTGTACCCAATCGTGATCCCACTGACGTGGACGGGAATGTCGTCGCCTCCAAGAAGCTTCTCGAAATACTCGCGCAATTGCGCGCCTGTCATCCGGATTCGATAGAGCGTGTTGGCAAAAGGCTGGATGACGAAGAGCTTGCCGTATGTGATCTCGCCTGCCGGCAAGCTCGCGCGGATACCGTGATTGTTCATGATCGCGATGTCGCCCTTCCCCGCCCATCGCTGCGCGTCAGCCACCAGGTTTCCCAGGGCGTACTGATCACCGGTCCTCGCAAGCGGAACCCGGATCGTGGCAAAGCGGCGGTTGACGATCGGCGCAACGCGGGCCGCCGCGCGCCGGACGATCGAGTCTACGGGCGCATATGGCTCGATTGAGGCTGTGGTCACCGACCGAATCTGGGCCACGGCTCCGCCGGCAACCTTTCCTTCCGCGTCGAGGGGGATGTCCACCACTTCGATCGCCTGTCCGCTCGATCTCGCCTGGACTATCGGAATGTTCTTCACCCTCGTGTTGATCTGGCTGTGAGTGTGGCCACTCACGATCAGATCGACTTTCTCGGTGATTCTCGGAGCGACCTCGAAGATATCGCCGGTGCAGGTCTCGGTTCCTGCGGTGGTATTGCAGAACCCTCCCTCGTGCGCGATGACGATGATGACGTCGGCGCCTCTCGCCCGCAGAGATCTCGCATGTGCATCGATCACCGGAGCAGGATCCTCGAACTTGAGGCCTTTCACATTCGCCGGCAGGGTGGCTGTGGGGGTCTCGGGTGTCGATATCCCGATGATGCCGACCTTTGTCTTTCCGCGAACGACGATCGTATCGTTGCGGATCCAGGACACGTCGCGGCCGTCGGCGAGCTTCACATTGGCGCCGAGGATCGCGAAGCGAGCGCCACGCATGCGCGCGCGCAGTGTGTCCACTCCCCAGTCGAACTCGTGGTTGCCAAGCGCTGCAGCGGTGAATCCCATCTTGTTGTAGTACTCCACGACCGGTCTGCCGTAAGCGAGGTTGGAGATCGGCGTGCCCTGGAACATGTCGCCGCCGTCGAGAAGAATCGTCTCGCACGAAGGCGCGCATTCCTGCTTCGCCTTCTCGATCATCGCAGCGACGTAAGCGACTCCGCCGCGGAGTACGCCGTTCGCATCCGCGCGCGGCTCGAGCGCGCCGTGGAGGTCATTGGTGGCGATGATCCTGAGGCGCGGGGATCCGGCCGGGATAGCGCCGCCAACCGACCCGGCGCGGCCCGGCGCTCCGGGATAGACGAGAGACCAGTTCGCCTTGAAGAAATCCTCCGGCCGTATGGTCTTCCGGCCCCGCACCTCGTCAATCAGGAGCTGTCTTATCTCCTGCTGCCGATCGTACACGACCGGCGCTCCCTGCAGCATCGCGTATCCGCCGCCCCCGGTCTGCCGATAATTGTTGAGGGCGAGAGTGAAGCTGTCCGTCGGCGCGACCGGTTTTCCATTGTAAGTCAGCGCGGTCAGACGTGAGCCGATCGGCCGGGTGAGGTCGATTGTGTAATCCGCTCCGCTGATGACGTCGAAGTTGTAGCCCGGGATCTCAGGGTCTGCGACGGGCTTTCCGTTCTCCACCAACTTGTAGTAACGGCTGCTGAACTCGAGATAGTCGCGGAGCTGCTTCCCGCTGATGCGCACGGCGCGAAGCGTGTTGTCATACGGATAGAGCTGCGCGATTCTGGCGACCGTGACAGCGCCCGCGGGGAGAGAAGCTTCCAGCGTGAACGCGGCGCTCGACGCGAGATCGGCTTTCGCCACCCTGCGCTCCACTTCATTTATCAGGTCGATCAGCGGCGTATCCTCGAGCCGCGCGGAATCGCCGCGCCACGCGACCGGCGTAGTTCCGATCGCCTCGTTGGCGTAGGCGACGGTTGCGCGGTGCGGCACCGCCGACAACGCGACCACGTTCTGCTGCTCCGCATGCCCGCGCGACTGGATCGTCTCGCCGCGAGACGACGCAACCTTCCACGCGCCGCCTTCACGCGCAACCGTCAGATGCGCGACCCCGACGCCCGTCGCCCAGTTCTTCGGCTGAACGAGAAGGGTCGACCCGACGTGCAGATCCTTCTGTTCCTTGTGCGAGTGGCCGTAGACGACGAGGTCGATGCCCTCAATCTCGCGCGCAACCCGCTCGGAAACGTTCTCGCCTGGCAATCCTGTCGCGACCGTGTCGTAGCTCGGCGGTTCGTTCAGTCCGGAATGAACGCTCACAATGACGACGTTCGCGCCCGCCGCGCGCACCTCCTGAACCGCCGTGCGCACGGCGGGGACGATGTCGGTCAGCCATACCCGCCCGCGCACGTTCTCCGCGTCCCATACCATCACACCCGGAGTTGTCGCGCCGACAATGCCGATCTTCACTCCCTGCCGTTCCAGGATCGTCCACGGCCGGAACTTGTGAGTTCCGTCGGGCTTCCACGTGTTGGCCGAGAGCATGGGGAACCGCGCCTGGGCGACCGCCCGCTCCAGATACGGCACGCCGTAGTTGTACTCGTGGTTGCCTATCGCCGCCGCGTCATAGTGCATGGCGTTCATCGCGGCGATGATCGGGTTGGCGGAATCCGCGAACTGCTTCATCGCCACGTAGGCGAAGGGATTGCCTTGCAGGAGATCGCCCGCGTCCACCAGCAGTACGCGTCCGGGATTGGCGGCGCGGATCGAGTCCACGATCGTCGCCGCTCTCGTGAGGCCCCGCGCCGATTCGGCCGAGTCGGCATAGTAGTCCCAGCCGCGAATGCGCCCGTGGACGTCGGTGGTGCTGAGCACGAGCAGCTCGAAGGGGGCTCCACCTGACGCCGCGCCCCGATCCGTGCCGGGAGGTATGACCGCCGGAGTGCAGGCGGTCAGGAAAACGAAAAGAAGACGCGAAGCGAACTTCACCTTTGGCTCTCTGACTGAGGTACGGTGGGACACACATGTAAGGTATTCGCGCCGCATGGGCCCTGCGAGTGCGCGGCGCACCCGTTCGAGTGCTCGCCGCGCTGTGTGACGACTTCGTGACAGGCACGGCGTTGACTGACCGGCGGTCGCGCGGCGAAGTTTCCCTCATGCAGCAGCCCCCAGCGGCTGGCGAGCGTGTCCTCGTGGTGGACGACGAGCCGGACATTGTCGCCCTGGTCGCCTATCATCTGGCGAAAGCCGGCTTCCGGGTATCCACCGCGACAAACGGACAGGACGCGCTCGAGCAGGCGAAACGCGAGATCCCCGCACTGGTCGTCCTCGATCTGATGCTTCCCGGTCTGTCCGGCTTCGACGTCCTCGAGGCGATGCGTCGCAACGACGAAACGCGTTCCATCGCCGTGCTGATGCTCACCGCGCGACGGGACGAGCCCGACCGGATTCGAGGTCTCTCGCTTGGCGCCGATGATTATCTCACCAAGCCTTTCAGTCCTGCGGAGCTCGTTCTTCGCGTGAAGGCGATTCTGCGGCGCACCGGAGCGCAGACGCAGAAGGATGACGTGCTGGAGTTCGGCGACGTATCCATCAACCGCTCGACTCACTCGGTGTCGGTCGCCGGCAATTCGATAGATCTCACGCCGACCGAGTACAAGCTGCTGATACTGCTCGCCGAACGGCGTGGACGTGTGCAGGCACGGTCGCATCTCCTCCAGTCCGTGTGGGATGCCGCGCCCGACATACAGACACGAACGGTGGACATGCACGTGCAGAGGCTGCGCACCAAGCTCGGCGCGGCCGGAGATCTCATCGAGACCGTCCGCGGTTTCGGATATCGGATCAGGCCGGGCAGCTCCATCAAGGCATGAGGCTCGGAGCGCGGCTCCAGCTTCTCTCCCTGGCGATCGTCGCGATCGTCATTATCGCAGTGCTCGGCGCCCACGACGGCGTGACGTGGCGATCGCTTCTCTTCCCCGGCATGATCGCGGCACTCATCGCGCTGGCACTCTCCACGATATTGGCGAGAAACGTGAGCGGCGACATCCGAAACCTGCGGGATGTCACCAGATCCCTCGCGCAGGGCGACCTCTCCGCTCGTCCGCCGCTCACGGCCCCGGGAGAAATCGGCGAGCTAGCCACCGCCGTGCACCGGCTTTCGGAGCATCTCGGATCCCGCATCAGCGCGCTGAAAGCCGAGGACGCGCTGCTTGCCGCTCTCATCGAGTCGCTCGACGAAGGGGTGGTCGCGCTGGATGCGCGGCGCCAGGTCGTCCGCATCAATGCCGCGGCGAGAGCGATCCTCGGTGTCACCCGTCTTCTTCCATTCCCGACCGACGTTTTCCCCCGCATTCCACAGCTGCAGCGAGCGCTCGACGATGCGCTGAAAGGAAACGTGACCGAGCCTGTCGAAGCCATGATCGGGCAGAGCACGGTTTCTCTCACTGCCCGGCCGCTCGCCATGGGCGGCGTCGTCATCGCCCTCTTCGACCTGACGCGAATCCGAAGGCTCGAGGCAGTGCGGCGCGATTTCGTCGCCAACGTCTCGCACGAGCTTCGCACTCCGCTGACTGTCATCAGCGGCTTCTCCGAGACGCTTGCGGACGACGACCTTTCCCCCGAGATGCGCAAGCAGTTCGCCAGCACGATTCACGCTCATACCGGGCGCATGCAGCGAATCGTGGACGATCTGCTCGACCTGTCGCGCCTGGAGTCGGGCCGATGGGAGGCGGCTCTCTCCGATCTCGATACGGCAGAGATTGCGGAAGAGATTGCCGCGACCTTCCGCGATGCGGCGAGCGTAAAGGGTCTCACGCTGGAACTTCGACTCGATTCTGCCGCATCGCGCTTCCGGGCCGATCGCACTGCGGTGCGACAGGTGCTGTCGAATCTCACCGACAACGCCGTGCGCCATACCGACCGTGGCAGCGTGACAATATTCTCACGGTCTGCGCCGGACGGCGTATGGATCGGTGTCACCGATACAGGACCCGGGATCTCGCCCGAACATCTTCCCAGAATTTTCGAGCGGTTCTACCGCGTGGACGCGGCGCGCGGCCGCCACACTGGAGGAACGGGGCTCGGGCTCGCCATCGTGAAACACCTCGTCGATGCGCACGGCGGACGCGTCAGCGCGACGAGCGAGCCGGGCAAAGGCACGACGATCGCCGCATTCTTCCCTCGCCGGCAGGAGTGAGTCCGGTCGCCTGATCGTTACAGAGCCGTTGCCGTAGTGTGGTGAGTTCGGAGACAAGCCGGGATCAGAATTAGGCGTGACGGCAGACGCCGTTCGAATTTCCGACTCGCAGCTTCTTCCACCCGAGGGTGAGACCGTATGATCACAAAGCGCATCGCTGTCGCGGCGCTGTTCTGTTTACCCGCGTGGGCGTCAGCACAGACGCCTGCATCATCGTCGTCTCCGGCGGACTCCGCTGCCGCTCCGGCAAAGCCTGCCGCGGCCCCGGCGCTCGACTTCTCCGGGATTCTCTTCGCCAACTATCAGTACCACGGAGATGCCGGCCCGGCCAAATCCACGAACCGCTTCGACGTCGAGCGAGCGTACCTCACTTTCCGCATCGCCGCGGGAAAACGCACGAGCGTTCGCGTCACGACCGACCTGTACCAGCAAACTGCCCCCGGAAGCGATGCGTACTACCGGGGATGGACGGTGCGCGCGAAGTACGCGTACCTGCAGTACAACTACATCGACACGCCGGACTGGCGCGCAGTGGCACGCGTTGGCCTTCTGCATACCGTATTCATAGACCACGACGAGCAGTTCTGGCCGCGATGGATAACCACGAGTCCCACCGAGCGGGCGGGCTACTTCGCTTCGGCAGACGCAGGGCTCGCCACGTCGGTCTCGTTGCCCCGGAAGGCCGGCGAGGTCTACGCCACCATTACCAACGGGCCCGGCTACACATCCCGCGAGACCGACCGTTTCAAGGACTATGCTGCGCGACTGACGCTGACGCCGTGGGCGAGCGATGCAGCGAGCCCACTGAAGACCCTTGCGTTGAGTGCATGGGGATACAAGGGAGCGACCGCGAGCAGGTTCGTCGGCGGCGGAGCGGGACAGCTTGGCTCGGTCGGCGACGGGCTCGCGCGCAACAGGTGGGGAGTGCACGCCGGAAGCGCGACGCCGAAGCTCACGTTCGGCGTCGAGTATGCATCGCGTCGCGAGGAGGCCGAGAATGGATCGAACACCGTCGCCTCTCCGCGCTCGGTCGTGGACAGCACCGGAACGCTCGCTTCCGCCTATGCGCTGATCCGTCCGATGATGCTGCGGGACGCTTCGAAGGTTCACCCCCTGTCGCTGATGGCGCGATTCGACAGGGTCGTCACCAACACCGACTCGGATGCGCGCTACAATGTCGTGATCGCCGGGCTGATCTGGGATCTCTCGAGCAAGGCGTCGTTCTCGCTGGACTATCAGGAGACAACTCCGGCGAGCGGATCTCCGATCGCCACGAACAAGATGTACTTCGCTCATTTCGTGGCCCGGTTCTGACATGCGAACCGGTCCGAAGGGCACGTGGCGCAGTTGTGACAGAGCCGTTACGACCGATGCGCCGTCTCCTGCGCCAGGAGGCATAGCTTTCGTACGAAATATCTCCGCAATCTCTCTCCTGAAAGGAGCTTCCTTGAAGAAATTGACATTCGCTTCGCTCGTCGTCGCAGCCGTCGCCGCAGTCGCGTGCGGCTCCGACAAGTCGAACAGCGGATCCCAGGCCGGGGCCGGCAGCAGCGACGGATCGGTGGCCCTCACCGGCGCAGGTGCGACGTTCCCGTACCCTCTCTATTCGAAGTGGTTCGCCGATTACGCGGCGAAGACCGGCGTGAAGATCAACTACCAGTCAATCGGATCCGGCGGCGGAATCCGGCAGCTCTCCGAGGGCACGGTCGACTTCGGCGCCTCGGACAGCCCGATGAAGGACGAGGACATCGCCAAGGCGAAGGGCCCGGTGATGCACTTCCCGACTGTGCTCGGCGCCGTGGCCGTGACGTACAACATGCCGCAGCTTTCCGCGCCGCTCCGCCTGTCCGGCGCGGTAATCAGCGACATCTTCGCCGGGAAGGTCGCGAAATGGAACGACGCAAAGATCGCAGCGCTCAATCCGGGCGTGAATCTGCCGGCGGCCGATATTCTCGTTGTGCACAGGAGCGACGGAAGCGGGACGACGTTCGTATTCACCGACTATCTCGCCACCGTCAGCCCTTCGTGGGCCGCCGGTCCGGGCCGCGGCAAGGAAGTGGCGTGGCCGGTGGGACTTGGCGGCAAGGGTAACGAAGGAGTCTCTGGCCAGGTGAAGCAGACGCCGGGCTCGATCGGCTACGTTGAGCTGGCCTACGCGAAGCAGAACAAGCTGCCTTATGCCTCCATTCAGAATGCGGCCGGAAATTTCGTCGCGCCTTCGCCGGAAGGAATGACTGCCGCCGCCGCTGGTGTCGCGGACAAGCTCCCGGGCAATACCGATTATCGTCTGTCCATCGTCAACGCCGCCGGTGCCGATGCGTATCCGATCTCATCGTTCACGTGGATTCTCGTCTATTCGCAGCAGGCAGATTCCGTGAAGGGCCGCAAGCTCCGTGATTTTCTGCGATGGGCGCTGACGGAGGGTGAAAGCGAGGCGGCTTCGCTCGACTACGCGCCACTCCCCGCATCCATGGCGATGCGGCTCAACGCGCGAGTGGATTCGATAAAGGTCGGCACCACTCGGTGACCGACGCAGCAGCACGGCTGTCCGGGGACCCGCTCGCGGGCTCCCGGGTAGCCGGCCCGGCAAGGACATCGGCACGCGGTGACCGGATCTTTCAGATCGCGATCACCGCGTTCGCCGTTTCCATCCCCCTTCTCCTGGTCGTCATCGCGATCTCGATCGGGCTGGCGGCGTGGCCCGCACTGTCACGCTCGGGCATCTCGTTCCTGACGGGCAGCAAATGGGACGTTGTTGCCGGAGAGTTCGGCGCGGCACCGGCTATTTACGGCACACTCGTCTCATCCGCGCTCGCGCTTCTCATCGCCACTCCTCTCGCGCTTGGCGTATCCATCTTTCTCTCGGAGATCGCGCCGAAGTGGCTGCGCCAGCCGGTGGGGTTCCTGGTGGATCTTCTCGCCGCGATTCCGAGTGTCGTCTATGGTCTCTGGGGGATCTTCGTGCTCATCCCCCTGCTGCGCGATCCGGTAGCTCCGTTTCTTCGCGACACGCTGCACCTTGGCGGCACGCCTCTCTTCAGCGGACCCAACTACGGGTACAGCATGCTCGCGGCGGGGATCATCCTGGCGATCATGATTCTCCCGTTCATCTCGGCGGTGACGCGCGAGGTGCTTCTCGCCGTACCGCGCTCGCAGCGTGAAGCTGCCCTCGCGCTCGGCGCGACACGCTGGGAGATGATCCGCGACGCTGTTCTCCCCTACGCGCGATCCGGAATCATCGGCGGCATCATTCTCGGACTCGGCCGCGCGCTCGGCGAAACGATGGCCGTCACGATGCTGATCGGAAACCGTCCCGAGATCTCCGCATCGCTGTTTGCTCCGGGTTACACCATGGCGTCTCTCATTGCGAACGAGTTCAGCGAAGCGACGAGCGACGCTCATCTGTCCGCGCTGATGGCCGTGGGCGCGGTGCTGTTCGCCGTGACACTTGTCGTGAATGCGCTGGCACGCTGGCTCGTGTGGCGCGTCACGAAAGGCGGAGTTCGATGAGCCTGCGCACGCGACACGCGAAGAGCGTCGTCATGCTCGGACTCACCTACATCGCGGCCGCCATCGCGACATTGCCGCTGCTCCTGATCATCCTTCACCTCGTGCGTCAGGGAGCGGCGTTCATCCGGCCCGGCTTCTTCACCGAGATGCCCAGGCCCGTCGGAGAGCCCGGCGGTGGAATGGCGAATGCTATCATGGGCACGCTGATACTGATCGGGATCGCCTCGGCGATAGGGCTCCCGGTGGGCATCGGTGCCGGGCTTTATCTGGCCGACCGCCGCGGAAGTCCGTTCGCGACCGTCGTGCGGTTTCTGTCTGACGTGCTGAACGGGCTCCCGTCCATCGTGCTCGGCATCTTCGCCTGGGAATTTCTGGTGAGGCCGTTCGGCGGATTCTCGGCGATGGCGGGCGGGATTGCACTGGGGGCGATGATGATTCCGCTCGTGACGCGCACGACGGAAGAGATGATACGGCTGGTTCCGGTGTCCCTGCGTGAAGCGGCGCTGGCGCTCGGTTATACCCAGTGGAGAACCTCGGTAAGCATCGTGTTGCGTACGGCGCTGCCGGGGATCGTCACCGGTGCACTGGTGGCGGTCGCTCGAATTGCCGGAGAGACTGCGCCGCTGCTGTTCACGGTGCTGGGCAATCAGTTCTGGTCCACGTCGCTGCACGAGCCGATCGCGGCGCTGCCACTCCAGATATTCTCATATGCGGTCAGTCCGTACGAGTCTGCGCACGCGCAAGCCTGGGCGGGTGCGCTGGTACTCATCGCGATCGTGCTCGTCATCAGCCTGATCGCCCGCTATGCAACCAGAGGACGGTATGCCGGTGGCGGAGACTGACCGGCCGCTGGTGCCCGGTGTGGCAGTCACGACGCGTTCCGCGGCGGAAGCGCCGCCCGTGCCGGTCGGTGCGCCGCTCATCTCCACGCGCAGACTCAACGCGTGGTTCGGCTCGGCGCGCGTGGTGCGCAACGTCACCATCGATTTCGCCGACCGCGCCGTGACCGCGGTGATCGGTCCATCGGGATGCGGAAAGTCCACGCTGCTCCGATGTCTGAACCGGTTGCACGAGACAATTCCAGGCGCGATCGTCGAAGGCGACGTGCTCCTTGGCGGCGAAAGCATCTACCGGGGCGATCTCAACGCGATCGCCGTGCGCCGCCACATAGGCATGGTCTTCCAGCGTCCGACGCCGTTTCCGACGATGTCCATACGCGACAACGTAGCCGCGGGTCTTCGGATTCAGGTCGGTTCGGGCCCTTCGCGAAAGGAGACGGACGAGATCGTCCAGGGCGCCCTCGAGCGCGCCGGCCTCTGGACCGAAGTGAAGGATCGTCTGCGCGACAGCGCCATCGCCCTCTCCGGCGGTCAGCAGCAGCGCATCTGCATCGCGAGGGCGCTGGCGACGAGGCCGCGCGTCATTCTTCTCGACGAGCCGACTGCTTCGCTCGATCCTCTGAGCACTCAGAGGATCGAAGAGCTGGTGTACGAGCTTCGGCAGACAATCGCGGTGGTGATCGTGACGCACAACATGCAGCAGGCCGCACGGGTGTCCGACATAACGGCGTTCATGCTGAACGGCGAGCTGGTGGAAGTCGCACCTACGACGGCGCTCTTCACCACGCCTGCGGACTCACGCACCGAAGCATACGTGACTGGACGGTTCGGATGACCACTACCGCAGTCGAGGCACGCAAGTTCTCCTTCTGGTACGGGGAGAAGCAGGCGCTTCACGAGCTCGATCTCGCGATTCCCGAGAGGGCCATCACTGCGCTGATTGGGCCGTCAGGATGCGGCAAGTCCACGTTCCTGCGCTCGATCAACCGGATGAACGAGACGATCCCCGGCGTGCGCCACGAAGGCGACATCGTTCTCCAGGGCGAGGACGTCTATGCGAGCGGCGTCGATGTTGTAGACCTGCGGTCGCGCGTCGGGATGGTGTTCCAGAGGTCGAATCCGTTCCCGAAGTCGATCTACGATAATGTCGCCTACGGCCCGCGCATCAACCGTGCGATCCCGAGACGCGAGCTCGACGAGATCGTTGAACTGTCCCTGCGGCGCGCCGCATTGTGGGATGAGGTGAAGGACCGGCTCGGCTCGAGCGCGCTCGGGTTGTCGGGGGGCCAGCAGCAGCGCCTGTGCATCGCCCGCGCTCTCGCCAATGAGCCGGGTGTGCTGCTTCTCGATGAGCCGGCCAGCGCACTGGATCCAATCGCTACACAACGGATCGAGGAGCTCCTGTTCGAGCTCAAGGGGCAGCTCACGATCGTCATCGTGACGCACAATCTCCAGCAGGCCGCCCGCCTGTCCGATACAACTGCGTTCTTCTATCTTGGACACATGGTCGAGATGGATCGAACGAGCGTCATGTTCACACGTCCCCGGGAGGAGCGCACCGAGGCGTACATCACCGGGAGGTTTGGATGAACGCCGAGCCAGGCATCGGATTCCGTCACTTTCACGAGCAGCTTGCCGAGCTGAAGCGCAAGCTTCTGGAGATGTCCGGCCACGCGGAAAGGCTCGTGGACATGTCCATCAGCTCGCTCGTTGACCGCGATCGCGAGACGGCCGAGCAGGTCATCGCGGGCGACAAGGTGTTGAACACTCTGGAGGTCGAGATCGAGCAACTTGCCGTGTCGCTTCTCGCGCTTCAGCAGCCGATGGCCAGGGATCTCCGTTTCATCGTCGGAACGATCAAGGTCTCGAACGACCTTGAGCGAGTCGGGGACCATGCGGTCAACATCGCGGAGTCGGCGATCCGCCTCATCGACCAGGGCGGAGCGATCACACCGATCCCCGAACTGGAAGACATGGCCCGCCGCGCCCGCTCGATGCTCGGTGACGCTCTCGATGCTTTCACCCGCGCCGACGGCTCCCTCGGGCGTGAGGTGTGCAAGGCTGACGACGCTGTGGATTCGCTGCACAACTCCGTGTTCCGCATCCTGCTGACACACATGATGGAAGACGCACGCAAGATCACTCCTTCGCTCGAGCTCCTGCTCGTCAGCCGCAACCTCGAGCGCGTGGCGGACCTCGCGACGAACATCAGCGAGGATGCCGTATATCTCGCCGAAGGCAAGCAGATCAAGCACCACTTCGAGGACTGATGCGCGTGAGCGACACTCAGCCGCATCTCAGGCTCGCCGCTCCCCGGCAGCATCCACACCGCGCCGACGGGGACGTGCGCATTTCGGCGATCGACATTGGCTCCAACTCCATCCGCCAGATCATCGCCGACGTCTCGCCGACCGGCGGCATCCGCGTCGTGGATGAAATGAAAGCCGCGCCGCGGCTGGGCGCCGGCATTCACGAAACCGGGGAGCTCAGCAGGGATGCCGAGTACGCAGCGATCGAGGCGCTCGGAAGAATGGAGACTCTCTCCAGGCAGCTCGGCGCACGGCGCACGCGTGTCGTCGCCACGAGCGCGGTGCGCGAGGCCTCGAACGCGGCTGAATGGCTCGCTCGCGTGAAGCTCGAGACCGGGCTCAACGTCGTGACTCTGAAAGGGGACGACGAGGCTCGCCTGAGTTTCCGCAGCGCGCAGGCGCACTTCGACATCGGTGTCGGCCGCGCGGCGGTGATCGACATCGGCGGCGGCTCTCTCGAGGTCGCGCTCAGCGCCGACGGTCTCGTCGAGCGGTTGATCTCGCTGCCGTTCGGCGCCATTCGACTCACCGAAAAGTATTTCCGGAAGGGCATCACTCCAGAGGCAATGCGCAAACTGCGCCGCTCGGTGCGGAAGCGCCTGAAGGATGAGTTCTCCGCCCGCGACTGGAGAGGCGTGCACGTCATCGGCTCGGGCGGAACCTTCACCAACCTCGCCGGCATCGTGCTCGCGCGGCAGGGAATCCGCACGGCGCGCACAGTTCACGGAACAGTGGTGCAACGCGTCGAGCTCGAACATGTGATAGACTATCTTGTGGCCCTGTCCCCCGCGGAAAGGCAAACGGTGCCCGGTCTCAACGCCGCGCGCTCGGACATCATCGTCGCCGGGCTCGCCACCGTCGCCGAGGTCCTGGCCCGCCTCGAGGCCAAGGACGTCGTGGTCTCGAGCTACGGTATCCGGGAAGGAATCATTCTCGAGCTCGCGCGGGTCGAGCCGAGATCAGCCGACAGAGGCGAAGCGCGTGAGAGATCCGTGCGCGAGCTCGCCGAGCGCTCGCATTACGAGGAGCTGCACGCGCGGCACGTTCGCAAGCTCGCGCTGCGTCTCTTCGATTCGATCGGGACGAGAATCGGCTGCCGGCCCGAAGAGCGTCAGACGCTGGCGGACGCCGCGCTCCTTCACGACATCGGGTATCACATCAACTACGACAAGCACCACAAGCACTCGTATCACCTGATCAGTCACGCCGAACTGCTCGGAATGACTCCCAGCGATCAGGTGCTGATCGCGAACGTCGCCCGCTATCATCGCGGCTCGGAGCCGAGGAGGTCTCACGCCAACTTCGGCCCACTGAACGCGGCGAACCGCGCACGCGTCGCGCGGCTGTCGGCGATTCTCCGGATCGCCGACGGCTTCGATCGCGGCCACACGTCGGCCGTGGCCGACATCCGCGTTCGCTGGCTCGAGCGCGCGATTCGGCTCATTCCGGTGCCGGCGCCGAAAGCGTCGAGCCTGCGCCTGGAGCTGTGGGGCGCGAGCAAGAAGTCGGCACTTCTCGCGAGTGTCGCCGGCGTCCCCGTCGAGATCGTCGTGCCCGGCGGAGCTGCGTACGCGGCTGACGAGGATTCGAGCCGGCCCGACTAGCTGACGTTCGGCTGAGCGACCAGCGCTTCTTCCGCGCCAGCCTTCCTCGCGTCGTCGGACCCTGTCAGTCCCCAGCTGTTCCGCAGAAGGATCTTGTGCGTCGCCCGCTCCGGAGCACCATGCGGATCACGCTGCACGTATGAGCCATCGGGCTGCAGGTCCCACGCCTGACGGTTGTCGCCGAGACAAGTATTGAGCAGCGAGCGGAGACGCGGATGCAGAGATGCATCCTCCACCGGAGTCACCGCCTCGACGCGGCGGTCGAAGTTGCGCGGCATCCAATCGGCGGACCCGAAATAGTATTCCTCTTTTCCAGCGTTGGCGAAGTAGAAGATTCGCGAATGCTCGAGGAACCGCCCGATGATGCTCACGACACGGATCCTGTCGCTCACGCCGGCCACTCCCGGGCGAAGACAGCAGATGCCACGCACGATGAGGTCTATCTCGACGCCTGAGCGCGAAGCCCTGTAGAGCGCTTCTATCGTTTCGGCGTCCACCAGCGCGTTCATCTTGACGATGATGCGCCCTCCCCTGCCCTCGGTGGCGTGCTCCGTCTCCCGCCGTATCAGCTCGAGAAAGCGCTGGCGCATGCCGGCCGGGGCAACGATCAGCTTGCGATAAACCCGCTGTCTGGAAAATCCGGTGAGAGCGTTGAACAGGTCGCTCAGATCCGCGCCAATCGATGGGTTGGAAGTGAAAAGCCCGATATCCGTGTAGGTCCGGGCCGTCATGGAGTTGTAGTTGCCGCTGCCGACGTGCGCGTAGCGGCGGATACCATCGCCTTCACGGCGCACCACGAGCGCCGTCTTCGTGTGCGTCTTGAGACCCGCCAGCCCGTACGCGACGTGCACGCCGAAACTTTCGAGCGTTCGCGCGAAGGTGATGTTGTTGACTTCGTCGAAGCGCGCCTGGAGCTCGATCAGCACCACCACCTGCTTCCCGCGCTCCGCCGCTTCCGTCAGCGCGCGCACGATCGCCGTATCACCCGAAGTGCGGTAGAGCGTCATCTTGATCGCCAGCACGTTCTCGTCGAGCGCCGCCGACGTGATGAACTGCTCCACCGACGCCGAGAACGAGTCGAACGGGTGATGGACCAGAATATCTTTCTCGCGAATGATGTCGAAGATGGACCTGGTTGCGTCCCTCAGCTCGCGCGGCACCGCCGGAGTGAACGGCGGGTCGCGGAGCTCGGGTATCTCCAGTATGGCGAGCGTCATCAGGTCGCCCAGCTCCAGGAGCGGTCCCGTCTCCACCAGCTCGATGTCGGGCAGCGACGGCAGATCATCTTCCTGATCGTCCTTCAGCTCGTCCAGCAGGAGCGCCTGCAGACTCGCGGGCGTGCCGGTCTCGATCTCCACACGCACTACCTCGGCAAACCGGCGGCGGAAAACCTGCTCCTCGATCAGCGCCATCAGGTCTTCCGGCTCCTCAGCATGGGACAGCTCAAGATCCGAGTACCGCGTCACACGGAAGACATTGGATCCGACTACGTCCATTCCCGGAAAAAGCGCCGAGAGATTGCCGGCGATCACCTGCTCCAGCGCCACGAAGCGATGCTTGACGCCAGTCGGAATCCAGCGTGCCAGGCTGCGGGGCACCTTCACTCGCGCGAACTCCTCCGCGCCGTTATCCGGATTCCTGAGCTCGACCGCCAGTGACAGCGAGAGGTTCGAGATGTACGGGAATGGATGGCTCGGATCCACCGCCAGCGGCGTCAGGACCGGAAAGACCTGTGACTCGAAGAACTCCTCGATCCTCTGGCACTCCTCTTTCGACAGCTCCGACATCGTCACGAGGCGAACGCCGTGCTCGGCCAGCGCGGGAAGGAGCTCGTCATGCAGGCAGCTGCGCCCGAGTGCTATCAGCTCCGATACCCGGGCCTTGATCGCCGAGAGCTGGGCCTGCGACGTCATTCCATCCGCCGTGGGGGCGTGCATCCCCGCGGCCAGCTGACGCCTCAATCCGGCCACGCGCACCATGTAGAACTCGTCGAGATTGGTGCTGAAGATGGCGAGAAACTTCAATCGCTCGAGCAGCGGATTGCGCCCGTCGAACGCTTCGTGCAGCACCCTTGCGTTGAACTCGAGCCAGCTCAGCTCGCGATTGATGAAGAGCGAGGGATCTGTCGCCATGGGTCAGGCCCCTACGAAGGTCCTTAGCAGGACGTAGGATACCGCGGCGATGGCTCCGGCGGCGGGGATCGTGAGCACCCAGGCCCATACGATCCGGCCGGCGAGGCCCCAGCGAACACCCGACAGCCGGGTCGTCGTGCCGACGCCGACGATCGCTCCTGTGATGGTGTGGGTGGTACTGACAGGAATTCCCATCGTCGTTGCCATGATGATCGCGATGGCGCCGGCGCCTTCGGCCGCGAACCCCCCGATGGGCTTGAGCTTGGTGATCCTGGATCCCATCGTATGCACGATGCGCCAGCCGCCGAACAGCGTGCCGAGGGCGATGGCCGTGTGAGCGCTCAGTATCACCCAGAGCGGAATCTTGTCGGCATTCGGCACGTAAAGAGCATGCAGCCAGCCCGTCTCCTTCGCCAGCAGCGGCTCGACCGTCACGAGCAACCCGACGATGATGCCCATCGTCTTCTGAGCATCGTTGCTGCCATGAGCCAATGAAAACATGGCCGAGCTCACGAGTTGCCCTCGCTTGAACAATCGGTTGACTCTCGCTGGCGCCGCTTTCTGGAAGAGCCAGAAAAGCGCGACCATGATCACGAACCCCAGCGCCATGCCGAAGAGGGGCGAGATCACGATGAAGCTCAGGGTTTCGATCCACTTCTTGCCCCACAACAGCGACGCCCAACCCGCCTTTGCTATCGCGGCTCCGGCGTAGCCTCCGATGAGGGCGTGTGAGGAGCTGGATGGAATTCCGTACAGCCAGGTGACCAGATCCCAGACGATCGCGCCGAGCAGACCGGCCAGGATCACGTTGGGCGTCACGATGTTAAGGTCAATCAGACCCTTTCCGATCGCTTTCGCTACTGCGGTGGTGAATACGAAAGCCGCTATGAAATTGAAGAACGCCGCCCATATGACGGCCGCCAGAGGGCTGAGAACACGGGTTCCCACAATTGTCGCGATAGAGTTCGCGGAGTCGTGAAACCCGTTGATGAAATCGAAGATGAACGCTACGAGAACGATCGCAACGACGTAGTGGACCACTGTCCTAGGCGTTCTTGAGGGATATGCTCTGGAGCGTATTCCCTACGTCCTCGCACTGGTCAATGGCGTCCTCGATCCTGTCGTAGAGCTCTTTCCACTTCATGATCTCGATCGCGTCGGTCGAGGTGCGGAAGAGCTTCTCCATCGCTTCGTGGTAGATGGCGTCGCCCTCTTCCTCGAGCAGCTTGAGCTGCCTGTTGGCGGACGAGACCGCCTTCGGGTCCTTCATCTTCCGCACCCCGTCCTCGATGCACCGCGCTGCGCGGAGAAGAACTTCCGACAGGAGCACCACATGCTCGCGCGACTCCGTGATGTGAAAGATAGATGCGCGGCGGGCGCAGCCGTCGATCAGGTCAACCACGTTGTCGAGATGGCCGGCGAGCGCGTGGATGTCCTCACGGTCGAACGGCGTGACGAACGTCCGGTTGATCCGGTCAATCGTGTCGTGGGTGAGGTTGTCGGCTTCGTGCTCAAGCGTCTTGATGGACGCCACATGCTGGTCGAGCTTCGACGGGTCCTTGAACAGCTCGTGAAGGAGTGCTGCCGAGCCGGACAACCGGCTGGCAACTTCGGCAAAAAGGTTGTAGAACTGGGCGTCGCGCGGAATGAGCTGCAAGGGTGGGCTCCATATCGCTGAGTCTGAGTAAAGCGGTCGATCCCGACCGCCGGAATTTACGCGGGGATGGAACGCCGAGCCACAACCCGCGCAGGACATGGCCGTTGACGGCGGCTCCGTTGGAGTATTCTGTTGCGGTATGAATCAGGCTTCCGTTCCCGCGGAAAGCATCCTCGTGGTTGACGACGAGCCAGAAAAGGAAGAGGCACTTGTCGGTCGGAAGCCGTGAGCTATCCGCTCGATAACTGAGAACAGCCGACCTGCCAGCGGTCAGGGAGGCAGAGTGTCAGCCTCGAGTGTCGGACGGGACGGCGACGCGTAGATGGTTGAGGAGGCCATGCAGCATCTTCCTCACCTCTATCAGTTGGTTGAGGAGAGACAGAAAATCAGATTTGCTGATGACACCGATATCTCGCCCCATGCAAGCGCGTGAGCCTTCTGCCATACGAGCAGCTTCTTGAAATCAGCCATGTTGGAAGATTTCGTGTTGTAGGGCGTTTATACCGCCCGTTCATCGCGCGAAAGGGCATAAATCCGCGCGTCTCGTAGTATCCTCGAAGCTGACGTTCTGCCTCGCTGACCGCTGGCAGGTCGGCCCTTCTCAGTTGAATTGGCTCGAGCCCACTGCTGACACACTCTTGGCCGGCTGCATGTTTAAGGTGACGCCCCCCGGAATTCCTCGAAGAACCTTTTTTTCATACAGGTACCGCCCTCCGCGCGACGAGCCTCGGATTCTCGAACACCTTCACGAGTGTCACTCCGGCGAGAAACCCTCCGACGTGCGCCCAGAAGGCGACTCCACTGGAAACCTCCGGCCGCAACGTCGTGAGCTCCGGCAGTGCGCCCAGCACCTGCCAGAAGAACCACCAGAGCAGCACAATCCACGCGCGAATCCGGAACACCTTGAAGAAGATGACGAAGATGAAGAGCATCCTCACCCGCACGTGCGGATAGAGAACGAGGTACGCTCCCATCACCCCCGAGATCGCTCCCGACGCACCCACGGTCGGCACCGGTGACCCGGGCGAGACGAACACGTGCGCCGCTGCCGCAGCCAGTCCGCACAGCAGATAGAAAACAACGAACCGGCCGCTGCCCATGCTGTCCTCGATGTTGTTCCCGAACACCCAGAAGAACAGCATGTTGCCGAGGAGATGCATCCAGCCTCCATGCAGAAACATGGAAAGCAGCGGCGTCAGGATGTTGATCCGCTCATTGTCCACCACGCACGCCATTCCGTCGCCGAGGGGAATCGCCAGCCCCAGCCGTGCGACGTGCGTGATTTCTCCGGGGACCATCCCGAAGTTGCAGATGCTCGCCGCGAGCTGGGGCTCGTTGAATCCCGCCCCCTGTATGAAGAACCAGGCAAGCACGTTCGCGGCGATGATCGCGTAGGTCATCACCGGCGTTCTCAGAGCGGTGTGCTCGTCACCAAGCGGAATCACTGGCCTCTGGCTCCGTTATAGCAGTAAAAAGCTGCCTCGCTTGCCGGCAAATTTCCGGATTTTGCCCGGAAATACGCCGTTTTGGCAGAGAAAACGGGCTCGTAGATTGCCCTTATCCCCACACGATACACAAGCATAAACAATTCAGGGGCTTATATGGCAGACAAAGTTATCGGAATCGACCTCGGTACCACCAACTCCGTCGTGGCGGTGATGGAAGGTGGCGATCCGGTCGTTATCCCCAACGCCGAAGGCGGGCGGACGACCCCGTCTGTCGTCGGCTTTACAAAGGACGGCGAGCGCCTCGTCGGCCAGATCGCCAAGCGGCAGGCGGTCACCAACCCGCAGAACACGGTCTTCTCGATCAAGCGCTTCATGGGCCGCAAGATGAGCGAAGTGAAGAACGAGACGGCGCGCGTTCCGTACAAGGTTCTGGGCGGCGGCAACGACGTCTCCACGGTCGAGGTCCAGGGAAAGCGGTATACTCCGCCCGAAATCTCGGCGATGATTCTCCAGAAGATGAAGCAGACCGCCGAGGATTACCTCGGATACAAGGTCGAGAAGGCGGTCATCACCGTGCCCGCCTACTTCAACGACTCGCAGCGCCAGGCGACCAAGGACGCCGGCAAGATCGCTGGCCTCGACGTGCTCCGCATCATCAACGAGCCGACCGCCGCAGCTCTCGCCTACGGCCTCGACAAGAAGAAGGACGAGAAGATCGCCGTGTTCGATCTCGGTGGCGGAACGTACGACATCTCGGTGCTCGAGCTGTACGACGTAGAGGGCTCGCGCCAGTTCGAGGTGAAGTCCACCAACGGCGACACGCACCTGGGTGGTGACGACTTCGACCAGCGCGTCATTGACTGGCTCGTGACCGAGTTCAAGCGCGATCAGGCGATTGACCTGTCGAAGGATCCGATGGCTGTCCAGCGCCTGAAGGAAGCAGCGGAGAAGGCCAAGATGGAGCTCTCGACGACGCAGACGACCGACATCAACCTGCCGTTCATCACGGCTGACCAGAGCGGCCCGAAGCATCTCAACTATCAGCTCACGAGAGCGAAGTTCGAGCAGCAGGTGGACGACCTGATCCAGCGCACGATTCCGCCGATGGAGCAGGCGCTCAAGGACGCGGGTCTCAAGCCCAACGAGATTGACGAGGTGATTCTCGTCGGCGGCTCGACGCGCATCCCGAAAATTCAGGAGATCGTCAAGAAGTTCTTCGGCAAGGAGCCCAACAAGGGCGTCAACCCTGACGAAGTCGTGGCGATCGGCGCGGCGATCCAGGGCGCAGTACTCACCGGCGAGCAGAAGGACGTTCTGTTGCTCGACGTGACGCCGCTCTCACTCGGCATCGAGACGCTGGGCGGCGTCACCACCGTGCTCATCCCGCGCAACACGACGATCCCGACCAAGAAGAGCGAGACCTTCTCGACGGCTGACGACAATCAGACAACGGTGGAGATCCACGTTCTGCAGGGAGAGCGCGAGCTCGCTACCTATAACAAGACAATCGGCAAGTTCCAGCTCACGGGCATTCCGCCCGCACCGCGCGGGATGCCGCAGGTGGAGGTAACCTTCGACATTGACGCCAACGGCATCCTGCACGTGACGGCGAAGGACAAGGCGACGGGCAAGGAGCAGAAGATCCGCATCGAGGCGTCGAGCGGACTTACCGACGCGGAGATTGACCGCATGGTCAAGGACGCGGAGAAGAACGCCGCGGCCGACAAGGAGCAGCGCGAGGCGATTGACGCACGGAACCGTCTCGATTCCCAGACGTATGAAGTGGAGAAGAACGTGAAGGAATGGGGCGACAAGGTGAGCCCCGAAATCAAGGGACGGATCGACTCGGCAATCGAGCGGTCGCGCAAGGCGCTCCGCGGCGACGACATGAGCGAGATCCGCCTGGCGCAGGAGGAGCTGACGAAGGTGTTCAGCGAGGCAGGACAGTCGTTCTACCAGCAGCAGGCGCAGGAAGCTTCGTCGCAGCCCCAGGGCGAGGCGGCTGGCCAGCCCTCGGGCGACGGGGGGAAAGCCAAGGCCGATGACGTGGTCGAGGCAGATTACGAGATCGTGGACGACAAGAAGTAGCTGAAGTGCGGACACCGGCCGCAACCTGCATGGGGCGGCTGGTGTCTTAGTTTTCAGGAATCAAACCTATTAGAGAGGTATCGGGTTTTATGTCTTCACTTTCATCGCGGGCCCGGTGGGGCGTGGTCGTTGTGGCTGCGTTTCTGGGCGGGCTCATCATCGCGTCGGGGGGACTGAATCTCTCGAAGCTCGGATTCGCCCAGGGCCGCCCCGACGCAAGCGCGGTCGCGCCGCTGGTGCAGGCGAGCAACGCATTCGTCGAGATCGCGGACCACGTGACTCCGGCCGTCGTCGCCGTCTCGGTCGAGAGCCGGCCGACGGCGAACTCGCACCGCCAGAGATTCCCGCAGGGACAGCTCCCGCCGGGATTCGAGGACTTCTTCAATCAGCAGGCGCCTCAGGTGGAAACGGGATCGGGCTCCGGCTTCATCGTCTCGAAGGACGGCTACATCCTCACCAACAATCACGTCGTGACGATGGGCGACCGCACCACAATCGCCGACCGCGTCACCGTGCAGATGCTCGACAACCGCGTATACAAGGCGCGGGTCGTAGGCAACGATCCGACCACCGACGTCGCGGTGATCAAGATTGACGGCAACAACTTCCCCACCATTTCGCTCGGCAATGACACGCAGAGCCGCGTCGGAGAGTGGGTTCTCGCGATAGGCAATCCGCTCGGCTTCGACTTCACGGTCACGGCCGGAATCATCAGCGCCAAGGGACGGAGCCTTCCCGGACTGCTGAGCCGCCGCGGTGACACTAACAACTACTCGATCTCCGATCTCATCCAGACAGATGCGGCGATCAACCCCGGCAACTCCGGCGGTCCGCTTGTCAATCAGCGCGGAGAGGTAATCGGAATCACCAGCGCCATCGCCAGCTCCACCGGCATGAACGCGGGATACGGATTCGCGATTCCCATCACGCTAGCGAAGAAGGTGATGGACGACATCATCGCTCACGGCAAGGTGCGCGTTGGAGTGCTCGGCATTCTCATTCGCGAAGTCACACCGGAAGACGCGGCGGTCGCGGGGATGAAGGACATCCGCGGAGCCAAGGTGGACGGATTCAATCCGCCCAGCGGGAGCGGCGCCGAGCGCGCGGGGATGCAGGCTGGCGACATCATCATCACCGCCGACGAGCAGCGGGTGGAGCGTGTGAGCACGCTTCAACGTATCATCCGCAATCACGCGCCCGGCGAGACAGTGCAGCTCGAGGTGATGCGGTACGGACAGAAGAAGAGCATCGGCGTGAAGCTGACGGAGTTGGCCGAGACGGCGCGAGTCAGCCCCGTATCCGGCTCGACTCGGCCCGGCAGCATGCCAAACGCGGCTCCGAAACCAGCCAATTATCGGAGCGACCAGCTCGGAGTATCGCTCGGGCCTGTTCCGCCGGAGGTCGCAACGAGTGCGAATCTGCCGCAGAATCGCCGCGGTGTTCTCGTCACCGACGTTGTTCCTCTCGGGCCGTCGTACAACAAGCTCATCGAGCACGACGTGATCTTCGAGCTTCTGTATCCCGCGCCCCGGCGCGCTATCAGGACGCCGGCGGATCTGCTGGGTGTGCTGAAAGGACTGAAGAACGGAGATTACATCAGCCTCAACGTGCACTCGCTCATCCAGGGCGGAGGGGACCGGGTCGTGAATATCCGCATCGGGGGATAAAACGAGCCGCAGAGCGCTGACGCGACACAGAGGCGCAGAAGTCGCAGAGACACGGTGCCCAGACGCAATGATTTCTCTGTGAACTCTGCGTCTCTGCGTGGCCGAAGGCCCTCTGCGTCTCTTCTTTAGCGGAAGTGGCGGAATTGGCAGACGCGCTGGACTTAGGATCCAGTCCCTTCGGGGGTGCGAGTTCGAGTCTCGCCTTTCGCATTCGGTTGCATCGTAACGACTTAGCCTCGAATTGTGCGCCGTTGGTTGGTGTGCTGTTCGGGGCTTCGTAGTCACTCTCGTAATCACTTTTCACCGAGAACCTCAGCGCGTCGAGCTACTTGGGCGCTGTTGATGCAACGACCGTCGCGTTGTATCCGAGCGTCTTTATGGCGGCTGCCATCTGCGCGATTGTCACCATGGCCGGATCGTAGGTCACAACAGCTCGACTCTCTTCGTACGTGACAACGGCTTTGGACACGCCAGGAAGCCGCCTGAGGACTTTGCGAACTCCGAAGACGCAGCCGCCGCACGTCATGCCCTGAATCTTGAATGTCACTGTCTTTGAAGCAGGTGCGGGACGCGAGGCGACACCGCTCTCTTTCTCGGCTACCGATCCAGATACTCCTGGCGTTCTTGCATCAGCCACACTGATGAACGCGTGAGTCGCGCCGCGCTCCAAAACCCGATCTGTATCACACAGGTCGCAAAGTGATAGCCCTCCGCCTACCGCGAAGACCCCTAAAGTTGCTGCCAGTTTATTCATGTTACATCCACAAAAAGTGAAAGTAGAAATTGCGGGTGATCAAAACACCCAGAGCGACCACTGCGGAAACGTGAGTAGCACGAGAGCAATCAGGGCCGCAGTCCACAGCACCACCTTGTCGCGAGTGCGATTACGAGGCACCCGGCAGACACCATCCGCGTCGCACGGTGCATCCCCGGCTTTTGCATCGCGGCGTCCGTAGACCGAGTAGAACCCCGCAGCCATCAGCCCGACTGTCAATATCGTGAGGACGGGACGCAATGGCTCGAACTGCCTCGCGAGGCCAGCGCCCACGCCCACAGTGACGAATAAGACGGGACCGATGCAGCAGAGCGAAGCCAGCAACGCGGCTCCAATGGCAGCCAGTGAAGGCCCAATGCCCCGATGACCGACAGGACGACTCGTGTCGCCGTCCGCAGCGGTGAGGGGATCAAATGACTCAGCCATGCTTCATCACCTTGGCCAAAGCATCTCTCAGGCTTGCGAGCGCCCGTCGCCCCTCGCCGGCTTCAACTCTGCCCAGGACACAAGTCTCCATGTGAGCCTGGAGTAACTCGGCAGCAATACCGTTCACTGCTTGCTTGAGAGCCGAAACCTGCACGAGCATATCGTCGCAGGACTTGTGGTCGGCTAGCATCTTCTTGACCCCACGTACCTGTCCCTCGAGACGCGACAACCGATTGTATATCGCACGTTCAGCGTCGCCTGTCAGATATGGTTCATCCGTGGGCAGGACCGTAGGAAGGACCCGTTTGCGGGAACGCCTGGCTGGAGCACCTCCCTTCGAAGTCTGCGAAGTTCCCTTCCGCGCACGCTTTCTCACTGTCTCAAAACCTGCAGAGGTTTTCGTCATGCGCAACAGCTCAACTTGCTTATGTCCATCGTGAATCCCTGAGCAGCGAGCTTCACGCTCTCTGCCCACGTTAGATACGGATGCAGCGTCCCACTGAGATCTCGTGCTGTAAGCCCAAACCGAATTGCGAGGGAAGCCTCGCCCATCAGCTCGCCGGCGAGTGGTGCAACGGCGTGAAAACCGAGCAATTTTCCGCTCCCCGCCTCGGCAACCATTTTCACAAAGCCCCGCGTCTCGCCGCTGACGAGAGCACGAGGGAGTTGAGCCATATCCAGCGTCGATACTTGTACGCTGTGCCCCAGTTCTCGCGCCTTTTGCTCTGTAAGACCGACTGATCCCACCTGGGGAAAAGTGAAAGTCACGTTCGGCACGACTGATAGATCAAACTCTCGAGGCTCACCACCCGCGCGATCTATAGGAGAAAGACTCTTCATCGCATTCTCGGCAGCTATGCGAGCGCCGGCCGCAGCAACGTATACGTAGCCCGGCCCTCCTGTCACATCCCCGGCAGCAAAGATGTCGGGGTTGCTTGTCCGCATGGTGGCGTCCACGGTCACGAACCCTCTGTCAGTCAAGCTCACCCCCACACTTTCCAAACCCAGGTCATCCGTGTTCGGACGTCTTCCCGCCGCGAATAGGATGCGGGTGCCTCTAAGGGTGCCCTCCAAGCTCCCCTGCTGCACATGCATGACTACATCGTTACCGTCGCGCTCGATAGCGGTAGCCACCGTCCCTGTGTGTATCTCGAGCCCTTCGGCTTGGAGGCATTCTTCCAATGCCGATGAGACAGCTTCGTCCTCGGATGGCAACAAGCGGTCTGCAATCTCGACCACGGTAACCTTGACTCCAAACCGGGCGAACATCTGCCCGAGCTCGAGACCCACGGCGCTTCCGCCGAGAACCAGCATCGAGTGAGGAAGCGCGCTGAGTTCCATGACCGTCGTGCTGTCGAGAGCGCCAACACCATCGGCTCCATTAATGGGGGGGATAGCTGGGCGAGCGCCGGTCGCCACGATCACCTTCCGGGCTTTGTGGGTGCGAACCTCGTTTCCTTCGCCGACGGTGACGATGACCGGAGCACCGTGACCTCCGCCAGCCAGCCTCGCTCGCCCCTTGAGCAGCGCAACTCCCGGATAGGAAGCGAGGACGTCAGCGTATTTCTCCCCTCTCATCTGAGTTACGAGATCGCCCTTGCTGCGAATGATCGCCGTCCAATCGAACTCCGCGCTGCATGGCGCAATACCTGGGAACCCTTTGCGAGCCGTGTGATAGTGCGATGCGGCCTCGATCAGATACTTCGACGGTATACAGCCGACGTTCACGCAGGTGCCGCCGAGCACACCCGCTTCGACGATCGCAACCTTCCCGCCCATCCCTGCAGCCTGTATTGCCGCAGCGACGCCTGCGCCGCCGGTTCCGATGACCAGCAGATCGAAACCCGCGTCGTGCTCATATGCGACAGCTGTCGCGCGATGGGAGTGCGGAGCAGAAATGGCCGACGACGTTTTTTCGACGGCTTCGTCGTTTGCGATGGATTTGGCTGCATAACCCGCTCGTTCGACTGCCGCAATGAGCGCGTCCACCGACACTGTGGTGTCCGTTGATACGTGTGCTCTAGCTGCGCGATAGTCAACGTCTGCCGAAGTCACGCCCTCTACGCGGTTGAGCGCCACAGCGATGTGACGCGAACAGTCCGGACACGTCATTCCGCTGACTTCGAGCTGGATAATCGGCTTTGCCACGGCAGCACCCTCTGTTTTCGTCATTGGATCAATATACCCGTACGGGTATAGAAGTTCAAAACCAAGGCGTCATGTTTAGACTGGCGGCCCCTTTTCGTTGACTTGCGGTTAATACCCAATGGGGTATCTTGTGGAGAACTTGCAAATCACGGAACCGGGGGGGTGGCCGCACTTCGAGTTATTGCGCTGGCCGGGGCAAACGTTCGTCGTAGTTTTCGTCGTACTCCGCCTACGAGTGTCTGCTGTTCAGTAAGCTTCAGTGCGTTTCTATACAGAGAGTGGCATTTGACCGCTGGGGCTCTGCTTCCCTTAGGATCCAGTGGAGCAATCCGTGGGGGTTCGAGTCCCCCCTTTCGCATGTCGTGGACTAAGAATGACCTGGACGACAGCCTGTCGCCGAACTCCAGAGGTTCCCACTTCCGCCTCTGGCATCGCGCATTGAGAGGAGACCGTCCCACGCTCTCAACTGACGCTTGCGTCATGTAGTTCCCAGTAGTATACTACTGGGTACTACATGACGCTTTTCCTCCTCACGTTCATCCAGACTACGATATACGCGTCAGCGGCTAAGCGGCTGCTCGACGATGAGCAACAGCGTGAAATCGAGCTGCTCATCTGCGCTGATCCAAAGGGTGGTGAGCTGGAAGCCGGTGTTCGGAAGATTCGCATCCCCATGTCGGGCCGGGGAAAACGCGGCGGTGGGCGGGTTGTCTACTACTACATCAAGCGGAAAGGTCGCGTGTATCTGCTTGATGTTTTCCCAAAGAATCAACGCGCTTCGCTCACAAGAGCCGAGAAGAATGAAGTGCGGAAACTCACCCAGCTGCTGGAGGATGAACCATGAAGATCACGAAAAAGAAGACTGCCTCCAAGATGAGCTACGGACAGCGACTAATCGGCTCTTTGAAGGAGGCTGTTGCAATTGAACGAGGCGAGGCTGCACCCGCTTCCGTGAGCACGCAGGTGGTCACTGCGCGGACTTCGACGGCGAGCCCCGCTCCTCTCTACGGAGCCAACGACGTGAAGAAGATCCGTACGTCGGTGAAGTTGTCGCAGGCAGTCTTTGCCGCGACCCTCAACGTGAGCCCCGATACGGTCCGCGCCTGGGAACAAGGGAAGAAGCAGCCAGGAGGGCCGGCCGCTCGCCTGCTTGAGCTGACAGAGAAGAACCCGGGATGGGTATTGACCGCCGTCCACGAGCGGATGCCGAAAAGGAACGACCGGTGACGGCCCCCACCACTTAGAGTCAACGGCGGCAACCGTTCCCGGTTGACGGACACCGTCCGGCTAACCCATGCTGAACCCGGAGGCCAGCCCAGTCATATTTTCTACCCGCTACCCGCTGCCCGCTGCCCGTGACCAGCTGCTCTCAGCTATCGGGTAACGGGTCACGGGTAGCGGGTAACTGCACCTCTGGCGAATCATTCTCCGGACTGTTGACGTACCTGCTCACCTCGTAGCACTCGAGGTCCGGCGCTTCATACGGGGTGAGCAGCTCCAGCAGCCGCGCCTCGCTCGTCGCCCGGTCGAGCCACTCCTCCGCCGCGTCGAGCGTCATCACAACCGGAATCCGGTGATGGTAGACCGACATCCTCGGCCCCGCTTCCGTCGTGATGACTGTGCAGGTCTCGAGCGGCGCTCCATCCTTGCCCCACCGCTCCCACAGGCCCGCCATGGGGAAGGCGCGATGTCCACTCAGATGAAAGAACATCGGCACCTTCGCTTTGCCCACCTGCGTCCACTCGTAATAGCCGTCCGCGAGAATGAGGCAGCGGCGTGCCTTGAACGCGTCCCGGAAGGCCGGCTTGACGGCAAGCGAATCCGCCCGCGCGTTGATCATCCGGTTGCCTATGGAGGGGTCGGTCGCCCACCACGGCACGAGTCCCCATTTTCGCGCGGAGACGGCGGGAGCGCCTTCGCTGTCCAGCGCGATCGTCCACTGCTCCTGCGATGGGGCGATGTTGTAGCGCGGCGTGAATCCGGGAATCACGCCAGGCAGCTTGAACCGCTCGAGGACATTCACCGGAACGTCGTGGAGGGAGGACCGTCCGCACATCCATTCAAACCTAAATGCGGCGCGAACCGGCGCCAGCGAAAGTGGATTTTGCTGCTGCCCGACGCGCTGGCCCGAAACCCGCAGTTCGGTGGGCAACCCGCTAAGACGAGGATCCTATGGCGAAGTGCGAGGTGTGCGGCAACAGCTACGACAAGTCGTTCACGGTCACGATGGCCGCCGAGACACACACGTTCGATTCGTTCGAGTGCGCGATCCATCGGCTCGCGCCAACCTGCTCACACTGCGGATGCCGCATCATCGGTCACGGCGTCGAATCCAAGGGCACCTTCTACTGCTGCGCCTCGTGCGCCTCCATGTCCGGCGTCACCGGACTCGAGGACCGCATCTGAAAAGAGTCGTTACTACCGCTGCCACGTAGAGTAGCTGGCGGGCGCGCGACCAACCTGCCGGCCCGGGACTGACCCACTATCTATAATGTGTGCCCCGGCGCGTCCTGAGCGTCTGCCCCCGCCTGTTATATTAGAAGTCATGAACATCGAGATCTCACACAAGGAAAACTCGGGCGTGGACAGGCACGTCCAGGTCTCCGTTCCGCTCGACGAAGTGAAGAGCGCCGAGGACAAGGCGGCGAAGCGTTACGCGTCGTCGGTCAGGCTGCCCGGCTTCAGACCCGGCAAGGCGCCCGCGCAGATGGTGCGGAAGAAGTTCGCCGAAGCGATCAGGCAGGAGGCCCTCGAGGCCATAGTTCGCGATGCCTACAAGGAAGTGATCGAGAAGCAGGACCTCAAGGTCGCTTCCCAGCCGCACGTGCACGACGTGAAGTTCGAGGAGGGCAAGCCGCTCACCTTCGAGCTCCATTTCGAGCTCCGTCCGACGGTCGAGCTGGCGCGCACTTCCGGCTTCAGAGTCACCCGCCGCAACACCGCCATAACCGACGAGAACGTCCGCGACCAGATCGAGGCCATTCGTGATCAGCGCGCTTCGTGGACGCCCGTCGAAGGCAAGCCGCTGCCGGGAGACATGGTGAACGTCGAGATCTCGACCGGCGAGGACACCCCCGCAGGCGAGGCGCCACGCTCGTACCCTCTCGTGCTCGGCACCGGCCAGGCGATCCCCGGCATCGAGGAGCTGATCATGGAAGCCGCGCCCGGTGAGACCGTCGAGCGCCCGGTGAAGTGGCCCGACGAGTTCCCCGAAGAGGCGGAGCGCAGCCAGACGAAGACGGTCAAGGTCCGCCTCCAGGACGTGAAGCGGAAGTCGGCCCCCAATCTGGATGATGCGTTCGCGCGCGAGGTAGGCGACTTCGATTCGCTCGAAGCGCTCACTACCGCGGTCCGCACCGATCTCGAGGAGCACGCCAAACGGGATGCCGACGCCGAAGTCCGGCAGAAGCTCGTGGACGAGATCATCGGCGCCAATCCGTTCGACGTCCCGCCGAGCTGGGTCCGCCAGTTCGCCCAGAACTACGCTGAGGCGTACCAGATCCCGGAAGAGGAACACGAGAAGTTCTCCACCGAGTTCCGCTCGATGGCCGAGCGCCAGATCCGCCGCGATCTCGTCACCGAGACTATCGCCGAGCGTGAGAAGCTCGAGGCGACGGAGAAGGACATTGACGACCGTATCACCGAGCAGGCGGAGAAGCGCGGAATCAGTCCGGGCCAGCTCTACGCCCAGCTCGAAAAGAACGGGCGCCTGAAGGAGATCGAGCGCAGTCTTACCGAAGACAAGGTTTTCCAGTGGCTGCTGGAAAAGAACGAAGTTCAAACCGAGAGCTGAGACAGAAAATGCCGACTCTGTACACACCCTACGTAATCGAGCGCTCGAGCCGCGGCGAGAGGTCCTACGACGTCTTCTCACGCCTCCTCATGGACCGCATAATCTTCCTCGGCACGCCGATAAATGATGACGTCGCGAATGTCGTGATTGCGCAGCTCCTGTTCCTCGAGGCAGATAATCCGGAGCGCGACATTCACATTTACATCAACTCGCCGGGCGGCAGTGTTTCGGCGGGAATGGCGATCTACGATACGATGCAGTTCCTGAAGTCACCGGTGAACACCAACTGCATGGGTCTGGCAGCGAGCATGGGGGCGTTCCTCCTCGCGGCTGGACGGCCCGGAAAGCGGTCGGCACTGCCCCAGTCCAGGGTCATGATCCACCAGCCGAGCGGCGGAACGCAGGGCACGGCATCAGATATCGAGATCCAGGCCAGGGAGATCCTCTACCTCCGCGCCAGGATGAACGAGCTCATGGCCAAGCATACCGGAAGGCCCCTCGAGCAGATCGAGCGGGACATGGATCGCGACCGGTTCATGTCGGCGGAAGAGGCGAAGGCATATGGACTTATAGACAATGTGATCACCTATCGCGGGCAGATAGAGGCGGCACTTGCCAAGAAGTAGGGATCCCGATTCATGCTTGACCGTTTCCGGAACCCCTGTTAGTTGTTCAGGCAGCACACGTTTGCGTCTCCAGCACCCTCGGGCCTATGTCGCAGGATAAACACCTCCGCTGCTCTTTCTGCGGAAAATCAAAGGACTCAGTCCGGAAGTTCATTTCCGGACCATCCGTTTACATCTGCAACGAATGCATCGCTCTCTGCAACGAGATTCTTGCGGAGGACGAGGAGCGCGAGGTATCCGAGGCCATTACCCAGGTACCGTCGCCGCAGGAGATCAAGGACGTCCTGGACCAGTATGTGATCGGGCAGGAGCAGGCCAAGAAGGCACTCTCGGTCTCGGTCTACAATCACTACAAGAGAATCAACTCTACGTCGCTCAAGGACGATGACGTGGAGCTGGACAAGTCGAACATCCTGCTGATCGGCCCCACGGGCGTCGGCAAGACGCTCCTGGCGCGCACGCTCGCGCGGATCCTCGACGTTCCCTTCACCATCGCCGACGCCACGACTCTGACCGAGGCGGGATACGTTGGCGAGGACGTGGAGAACATCCTCGTCCGACTGCTCCAGGCAGGCGATTTCAACATCGCCGAGTGCGAGCGCGGCATCGTCTACATTGACGAGATAGACAAGATCGCGCGCAAGTCGGAGAACCCGAGCATCACGCGCGACGTGTCGGGCGAAGGCGTGCAGCAGGCGCTGCTCAAGATCATCGAGGGCACGGTGGCCTCGGTCCCGCCGCAGGGTGGCCGCAAGCACCCGCAGCAGGAGTACATCCAGCTCAACACCAAGGACATTCTCTTCATTTGCGGCGGCGCGTTCGACGGCCTCGAAAAGATCATCGAGGCGCGCACCGGCCGGCGACAGATCGGGTTCAACAACCTGACCGGAAAGAAGGAAGACGCAGCCGACCCGATGCAGATATTCGCCGAGGTGGAGCCGGACGACCTGCTGCGCTACGGGATGATTCCCGAGCTCGTGGGACGTCTGCCGGTGACGGTGGCGCTCGAGTCGCTCGACGAGAAGTCGCTCGTGCGCATTCTCAAGGAGCCGAAGAACGCGCTCACCAAGCAGTATGCCAAGCTGTTCGGGCTCGAGGAGGTGAAGATCACCTTCGACGAGGGAGCGCTCGCAGCGATCGCGGGGAAGGCGCTCAAGCGCGGCACCGGCGCGCGCGGGCTTCGCGCCATCCTCGAGGAAGTGCTGATGGAGGTCATGTTCGACCTTCCCAGCCGCGAGGACGTGGTCGAGGTCAAGGTGACCGAGTCCTGCATCATCAATGGCACCCAGCCGCTTCTCGAGATCTCGCCGCTGCGGCGCAAGAAGGAAGCGTAGCCCCGTTAAAGTGACTCACGAATTCATACGCGACGGAGAGAAGGTGCAGGCCGCCGCCCGCATTCCCGTTCTCCCGCTTCGCGACGTCGTAATCTTTCCTTATGTCGTGATCCCGCTGCTCGTCGGACGCCAGCCATCGCTGGCGGCGATAGACGCGGCTGTCGAGACCGACAAGCTCATCCTCCTCGTCGCCCAGAAGGAGGGCGAGACGCAGGAGCCGGGCGCCGCCGATCTGCATCGCGTCGGCGTGCTCGGTCGCGTTCTCCAGGTGGCCCGCCTTCCCAACGGCAGCACGCGTGTGCTCGTCGAGGGATTCGCTCGCGCCCGCGTGACGCGGTACGTGTCGGGCGGACCGTTCATGCGCGCCGTCATCGCGCCGATGGAGTGGGCGGGACTGCCGCCCGAAACGGAGACCCGCGCGCTGGCTAATCGCGTCCTCTCACTGTTCGAGGAGTACGTCGCGCTCCACCGCCGCATTCCCCCCGAAGTCGTGGGGCTGATCCAGAGCACGGAGTCGGAGGAGCGGCAGGCGTGGGGAGTCGCCGCGCACATGGCGATCAAGTTCGACGTCCGACAGAAGCTGCTCGAATCGCGCGAGCTGCAGGGGCTGCTGGAATCCCTGTCCCGCATCATCGGCAGCGAGAGCGAGCTGCTGCGCCTCGAGCGGAAGATAGACGACGACGTGCGCGGCGCGCTGTTCCAGAACCAGCGCGAGTTCTATCTGCAGGAACAGCTGCGTGCGATTCACAAGGAGCTGGGCGAGGACGACGGCGACGACTTCGGCGATCTCGAGACGCTCGTCACGAAGAAGGCGCTGCCGGAAGCCGTGAAGGCGCGCGTGCTCCGCGAACTGCGGAAGCTGAGGCGGATGTCGCCCATGTCCCCCGAGTTCACCGTATCGCGGAACTTCGTGGACTGGATCGTCGCGCTGCCGTGGGAAGAACGGAGCGACGACGTGCTCGACGTCGCGCATGCGCGGCGCATCCTCGACGAGGATCACTACGGGCTGGAAGAGGTGAAGGAGCGCATTCTCGACTTCATCGCCGTGCTGTCGCTCGTCGGACGCATCCAGGGACAGATCCTCTGCCTCGTCGGACCTCCCGGCGTCGGCAAGACGTCGCTCGGCCGATCCATCGCGCGCGCTCTCGGACGCAGGTTCATCCGCATGGCGCTTGGCGGAGTGCGCGACGAAGCCGAGATCCGCGGTCACCGCCGCACGTACATCGGCTCGATGCCGGGACGAATCATCCAGGCGATGCGCCGGGCGGAAGTCGTGAACCCGGTGATTCTGCTGGACGAAGTGGACAAGCTCGGCCAGGACTACCGTGGAGATCCCGCGTCGGCGCTGCTCGAGGTCCTCGATCCCGAGCAGAACGTGACGTTCAACGACAACTACCTCGAAGTGGATTACGATCTCTCCCAGGTGCTGTTCATCACGACCGCGAACAGCCTGAGCGGAATTCCGGAGCCGTTGCGCGACAGGATGGAGATCATCCGCCTCGCCGGTTATCTCGACCACGAAAAGATGGCGATCGCGCGGCAGTATCTGCTGCCGAGGCAGCTTGAGGCGAACGGGATGGATCCGGCGAACGTTGCGCTCGACGCGGACGTGCTGCCGGCGATCATGCGCGGATACACTCGCGAGGCGGGAGTGCGCGAGATGGAGCGGCGTCTCGCGCGGCTCGCGCGCAAGCTCGCCCGCAGGAAGGCGGAAACGCCCGTGAGCCCGGCACGACAGCACGTGACGGCGGCCGACCTTCAGGATCTGCTGGGGACTCCGCCATTCGATCCGGATGACACGTCGCTCGAGGACAAGATCGGAGTCGCGTCGGGGCTCGCGTACACGAGCGTCGGCGGAGAAGTACTGGAGATCGAAGTCAGCGTAGTGAAGGGACGCGGCAAGTTGCAGCTCACTGGAACGCTCGGCGACGTGATGAAGGAATCGGCGAGCGCGGCGCTGAGCTACGCGAGGACTCGCGCGAAGCAGCTCGGGCTCGATGGCGACTTCTATCGCAATCGCGATATCCACATCCATATGCCGGCGGGCGCGACTCCGAAGGACGGTCCGTCGGCGGGGATCGCGATCGCGACGAGCGTCATCAGCGCGCTCACCGGAGTCCCCGTTCGCGGTGACGTGGCGATGACCGGCGAGATCACGCTGCGCGGGCGGGTGCTGCCGATCGGCGGGCTCAAGGAAAAAGCGGTGGCTGCCCACCGCAACAAGGTTTCCGACGTGATCATCCCCGCGGGGAACGCGCGCGAAATAGACGAGCTGCCGGAAGAAGTGCGCGCCAGCGTGCGGTTCCATCCGGTGAAGACGATGGACGAGGTGCTGGCGATCGCGATGCGCGGCGACTCGCTGAAGAAGGCGGCGGAGCGTCGTGAGGCGCGGATGTCGTCGCGCCGCGCCCGCACCGGCGGCGAGGGACTCCAGGACAGCTTTACGGCGCACTGATGGCTGACTCGTCCGGATCGGACCCACTCGTAATCCGGAAGCTGGAGTTCATGGGCGGCATGGCGTCGGCCTCGGGCTGGCGACCTCCTCCCGACCTTCCGGAGATCGCGTTCGCCGGACGCTCGAACGTTGGAAAGTCCTCCCTGCTCAACCGCCTCGTGCGAAGGAAGGCGTTCGCGCGCGTGAGCCGCACGCCGGGCCGGACGCGGGAGATCAACTTCTTCCGCGTCAACGACGACTTCATCCTTTCCGATCTTCCGGGGTATGGCTACGCGAAGGTCTCGAAAGAGAAGAAGGCGGATTGGAAACCCCTGATCGAGGGATATCTCCGCGGCACGCCAACGCTGGCCGGGGTGGTCCAGCTTCTGGACATCCGCCGCGACCCGAGTGATGATGATGTCTCGATGCTCGACTTCCTCGCTGAGCTGGAGATTCCGACAGTCGCCGTGCTGACCAAGACCGACAAGCTTTCCCGCGCGGCCGCTGAAGCGCGCGCAAGGGACATAACGAGCGCGCTGGCGCTGTCCCGCGAGCAGACGATACCATTCAGCGCCACGACGGGCGAAGGACGCGAGGAGCTGGCGGAGGCGCTCGTCTCTCTGCTCGCAATGACCAGGGGACCGGCATGAGGGCATTGGCGGCGATTCCCGTCATCGTTGCCCTGGCGCAGGGATGCGCCGCGCCCAGTGTGGCTGGCGGCGGCGCGCCCCAGGTGCCGGTCATCGATGACACGACGAGCCGCGCCGGCATCCCCGCGGGATACGGGTCGCTCCGGCAGGACGACATCGCCATCCGGCTCGAGCCGCAGGGTCTGATCGTACGCGCCATCCCCCTCGATGAGAGCGTCATTCGCCTGCTCACCCCCGACTCATATCGGGCCCTGCGCGATCTGCAGGAGAGCAACCGCCGCACGATTGACGCGATCACGCGGAGATCGGGCGGAAGATCGCCGGACCTGTGGTACGTGTCGTTCTACGGGCTCGAGGAGAACGCGCGGTTCTCACCGATGGACCTGGTGATCACGAGCGGCGGCCAGGACTTCCGGCCGGTGGACGTCATCCCTCTCAGCACGGGATTCGGCGAGCAGCGGCTCAGGCAGCGCGAGACTCAGAGCGCGGTTTACGTGTACCCCGGCGACATAGACGTGGACCACCCCCTCACGGTTACGTTTCAGGGACAACAGAGCGTGATCTGGGAGCAGCTCCTGCAGCGCATCGAGCGCGAGCGCGCTCTTATCCGCGCCCGCGCGTCGCGCGGTGCCAGATAAACGAACTAAATGGTGTGAACGATGACACTACTTCCGCTGCGCAAGCTGTCCGACCGTCCCTGCGCCGCGACCGTGGCCGACTGGCTCGGACATATCGAGTCCGCGATCGCCGACGATGCGACAGACCGATCCGATCTCTGCCGTCGGACTCTGTGCGACATCGTGTATCCGCAGTACTCGTCGAACTGGGAGACGGCGTGCCAGGACCCGGCGGTTCCTGCGGGCACTCGCCTCGCTCTTTCCGCGCTCGACCCGCGCAACATCACGCTCGAGCCCGAATACTACGCGGACTGCAACGACGAGAAGTTCCAGCGCGTAAAGCCGCTGCTGTGGCTCTGGTACTCATTCGATCGCACGCCGCTCGGCGGGCAGAACGTGGATCTGGGAGTCCGGCTGAGGCGCATCCTGGCTCCGCGCATCTTCAAGCGGTGCGGGAAGAACTTCAAGGCGTTCCAGCACGTCGAGTTCTCCTTCGGCTACAACCTGGAGGTCGGCGACGACGTGGTGGTTCATCGCCACGTGCTGCTCGACGACCGCGGCGGCATAGTGCTGGGCAACCGCGTCTCCATCGCCGATTACGCCAACATCTACAGCCACACGCACAGCATCATGGATCAGAAGGACGTGACGAACGCGGTGACCCGCCTCGATGACGGCGCTCGTATCACGTACCACGCGACGGTCCTCGCGGGAGTGCACGTGCACGAGGAAGGCATGGTCGGCGCGTTGGCCGTGGCAACGAAAGATGTGCGTCCCTATCATGTGAACGTCGGCATTCCCGCCAAGAGCGTCCGCGTCAAGCCCAACGCTCCCACCGGTCCGGCCGACGTGACTACCGTCAAGACCTAGGGGCCGGCATCCATGTCAGAAGGTTGATACGAATGCGACGGATTGAACGGATAGTTTTTTTCTTTGTTAGGTTCTTCGCGGAATTCCGGGGGCGTCACCATAAGCATGCAGCCGGCCAAGAGTGTGTCAGCAGTGGGCTCGAGCCAATTCAACTGAGAAGGGCCGACCTGCCAGCGGTCGGGGAGGCAGAACGTCAGCTTCGAGGATACTACGAGACGCGCGGATTTATGCCCTTTCGCGCGATGAACGGGCGGTACTAAACGCCCTACAACACGAAATCTTCCAATATGGCTGATTTCAAGAAGCCCTCGAAGCTGACACTCTGCCTCCCTGACCGCTGGCAGGTCGGCTGTTCTCAGTTATCGAGCGGATAGCTCACGGCTTCCGACCGACAAGTGCTTCTTCCTTGAGACAAGGGCGACGTTTCCCGCTAATCCGTGAAGAACCTTAAAGAAAATCCGTTTCATCCGTGACATCTGTGCACATCTGTGCCATCTGTGGTTCAAAGCTCTTGCTGGTTAGCGAACCCTGAGAACATCCTCGACAGGCCCCGCATCACCACCGGCGAGCAGATGCAGTATGTGCGACAGGGCTTCACGCTCGCGCGGCCAGATGAAGCGCGCCGAGGCATCGTGCGGCGAGAGCCACTCGTACTGCTGGTGCTCCGCGCCCAGCGTCACCTCGCCGGGCTCGTCCACGAATGCGGCGAAGACGACGGCCAGCTGGACTGTGCCGAACATGTGCAGGTAGAAGGGCTGCACGGTCACGTTGTAGAGGCGTGCGACCTCGAGGCCGGTTTCCTCCCTGACCTCGCGCACGGCGCCGTCCTCGGGGCGCTCATCGGGATCGAGGCGGCCGTGGATGGTTTCCCATGCTCCGGGACAGCGCGTGTCGTTGGCGCGCTGGACGGCGAGGACCTTCCACCCGTCGGCTAGCGGGCGGATGACGTACACATCCACGACCCCCGCTGTGATCGCGGTCATGCCGGTGGACCGCGGCGAATGCCCGGCGGGCGGCTTCGAGGTTTCATGCGGAGAATCAAACTCCAGCGCGCCGCTCGCGGGAGTGTCGAACAGGTCCCGCATCTCGTTGCGCACGTGGTCGCGCCCGGCCGGGTCGCCGGCGGCCTGCTGCTTCAGCACGCGCAGCAGCTCGTCGCCGCTGGTCTGCCCGGCGGCGAGGTGCGCGAGCCCGGATTCCCATAGCGACCGGCAACCGCCGCGGTGCACTATCGCGGCCAGTGAATCCACGGCGGCGCCGGTGGCGATGCCCCGCTCGAGCTCGGCGTCGGCGACGACGATCTCCGTCACCGCGAGGCGCCCCCGATAACCGGTCATCGCACAGCGGTCGCAGCCCACAGGCGTGTACACCATCAGGTCGCCCATCACGGTCTCGCGAAGTTGAAGCGGGACCCCATCGTTTGCGACGATTCTGCAGCCGGCGCAGAGCCGGCGGATGAGCCGCTGCGCGACGACACCCTTGAGCGCAGCGGCGAGCTTCGCGCTATCCACGCCAAGGTCGGTGAGACGGGTGATCGAGCTGCATGCGTCGTTGGTGTGCAGCGTGGCGAAGACGAGATGTCCGGTGAGCGACGCCTGAATCGCGATCGCGGCGGTCTCGCGGTCACGAATCTCGCCGATCAGCACGACGTCGGGATCCTGTCGAAGTATCGAGCGCAGCGCGGCGGCGAAGCTGAGCCCCGCCTTTTCGTTGATCTGCACCTGGACGATCCCCGGAACCCTGTACTCCACGGGATCCTCGACGGTGATGATGTTGAGACCCTTCTGCTGAATCTGCCGGAGCGCAGCGTAGAGAGTCGTCGTTTTTCCCGATCCCGTAGGCCCGGTGACGAGGACGAGTCCTTCGCGCGTCTCGAGGAGTTTCTTCATTCGCGGTGCATCGATGGAGTCGAGGCCCAGCGAGTCGAGAGACCGGATCGCCGCGCGCGGATCGAGAATCCGGATGACGACTTTCTCGCCGTGCGTCGCCGGCAGCGTCGAGACGCGCAGATCCACGCGCGAGCCGCCGATTCCGACAGATGCGTGCCCGCCCTGAGGGCGCAGGCGATCGGCGATGTCCATCTTCGCCATGATCTTGATGCGCGACACGAGTGGCACTCCGACGGCCTTCGGCAGGAGCATCGCGTGCCTGAGGATGCCGTCAACGCGATACCGAACGGCGATGCCGTCCTCCTCGGGCTCGAGATGAATGTCGCTGGCGCGCTGCTCGATGCCCGCGGCGACGACGCGGTCCACCAGGCGCACGACTGGTTCGCCGCTGATCGCCTCGAGCCGCTTCGTGCGCGACTCGACTCCGCCCCCCGCGGCATACGTCTCTTCGATTCGCCCGGCGATCGTCGCCGGCGCGGCGAGCCACATTCTCACCGACCTGCCGCACACGAACGCGAGCGATCGCTCGCAATCGAGGTCCCACGGATTACCGGTGGCCACGTCAATCGTGGTGTCGGTGGCCGAAAGAGGGAGAACATGATATCGGCGCGCCATTCTCTCGGGCAGAATTGCCTTCGCTTCGGGACTCACGTCGAGCGAGAGGGCGATCGGCGTGCGCAGACGCCGCGAAATCGCTTCCAGGAGGTCGTCGTCCGCTACCAGGCGAAGGCGGATCGCTGCTTCCCAGATGGTTCCGTGGGGCGACGCGGAAGCCGCAGCAGCGGCCGCAGCGGCGGCCTCGGGCGACACGAGCTCCTCGAGGACGGGGAGAATCCACTCGTCTCTGGCGACGGGATGCATGCCGCGCATTCTGAGCTTCCGGAGATGATTTAGCGTCAGCGGGATAGTGCGGTGCGCAGCGTTCTACTTCGTGACCCGCTGCCCGCTGCCCGTTACCCGCTATCCGCTATCCGTGATCCGTTATCCGTTATCCGTTATCCGTTATCCGCTACGGCGCGTCAATCGGACAACGGACAACGGGAAACGGGAAACGGGAAACGCGCATCGGGCGGCGGGCAGCGGGCAGCGGGTCACGGGCAGCGGGCAGCGGGTCACGGGCAGCGGGCAGCGGGTCACGGGCAGCGGGCAGCGGCTAAAACTGCGAGAGTTCTAAGGGATGGAAAAGAAATTGATATTCCAA
>JAUSJA010000028.1 GCA_030647905.1 Gemmatimonadaceae bacterium
AAGCTGGGCTTTCGAGCCGGGGGACCGGCCCAGCCGCCTCGCCTGCGGACGATCGCGGCGCGGGACTTAGCCGCACTCACGCGGGAACTCACCGCAGCGAAGCGCCGGTTTACGCTCCCGACGGAGGCGCCGATGCTCAGCTGCTACGAGGCGGGACGGGATGGCTTCTGGGTCCACCGGGCGCTGGCGTCGCTCGGCGTGGAGAATCTCGTGGTCGACTCCGCCTCGATCGATCGGTCGGCGCGGGCACGGCAAACGAAGTCGGATCGCCTCGACACGACCGCCCTCCTCGAGAAGCTCGGGCGCCACGCCGCCGGGGAGCGCGGCGTCTGGAGTGTCGTACATGTGCCGAGCATCGACGACGAGGATCGGCGGCATCTGCATCGCGAGCTCACCACGTTGACGTGGGAGCGGACACGCTTGGTGAATCGGATCAAGGGGCTGTTGGCGTTGCATGGAGTGGTGCTCGACGGTCGTGGTCTCCCGCGACATCTTCCGACGGATCTTCGCGGGTGGAACGGTGCCCCGTTGCCGCCCGAAGCCGAGGCACGGCTGCAGCGCGAGTGGCGACGCTTGGTGTTCGTCCGTCACGAAGTCCTGGCGCTCATGCGGGAACGGCGGGCGCGACTCGCCGCTGACGATCCGACGGATCCGACGTTGCCGCTCGTGCGCCGCCTGATGGCGTTGCGCGCGATTGGGGAGGTCAGTGCGTGGGTCTACACGACGGAATTCTTCGCCTGGCGGCAGTTCCGCAACCGGCGCCAGGTTGGTGCCGCGGCCGGGTTGTGCAGCACCCTCCGCTCGAGCGGCGACACGACACGCGAACAAGGAATCAGCAAGGCGGGGAATCGCTACTTACGCGCGCTTGCCATCGAGCTCGCGTGGAGCTGGCTCCGCCGGCAACCCGACAGTGCCCTGAGCCAGTGGTACAAACGCCGCTTCGCGACGGGGGGCGCGCGAATGCGACGGATCGGCATCGTCGCGCTCGCGCGCAAGCTCCTCATCGCGCTGTGGCGCTACGTCGAGACGGGCCGAGTTCCGGAGGGAGCGTTGTTGAAGACCTGACCCGCAGGTCTTGTCGCGAGCGCCTGTACTGGTGCGTCGTGCCCGTCGCTGAAGCGGGTCTGTCCGAGTGAGATTGTCGGATGCACCGTTTGTCAGAAGGGGCCGCGCGCCGCAAGGGCGTTGTTCACGCAAGGGATCTCTGGTCCCGACCCGCGACTCCGGTCCGGCGTCGTGACGGATAGAAGTGGGTGACCGAGGGCCGTCGTGCCTCGACGCGATCCCCAATCGCCGCCAGTGCTCGCCGCCTGCGAACGTGAACTTGCATCGCCCGATGCCGGCGGGCTCGGCGGAGCTATTGCTACAGTCTCCCCCTTGACAGCAACGTGATCATAGAAGCTTCAGCGTGCCTCACGCGCGCCGACGCTGCGTTCGTGGATTCCGTCGCTGGTGCAAGCATGCCCGCACTTCGATAGTCGAGTCAGTCAGTCGGTAGTACAACGAGTAAGGAAATCGCTCGAGCAGTAAACGACGTACATCGCGGTGCACGACGGGGCCGGCTTCCGGCATTTCCTTGACTAGACGAAGTACCGAACCGAGTGCGCTCTCGAATTCGGCGCCCAGGCCAACTTGTTGGGCATCGTACCATTTGTACGCCTCCTCAACATCATCCTTCGCTCGCGAAGTGAACGCGAGCGAGCGGCTCACAGCTCTGGTTTCCGAAGACGTGCTTGGACTTCTTCCCAGGAGACTGTCGCCCGCTCATCCGGATCGCCCAATCGATCGTCGAGCTCGGCCTGATGCCACTCCGGAACCGGAACGCTCTCGGCCGAAGCGGCGAGGCTGTCCCAAATACTCTCTACTAATTGAAGGCGATCCTCGGCAGGAAGATCGAGGATTTCGCTAAGCAACGCCGATCGAGACATGCTTTCAAACTGCGGGTTGGGACTCAAGGGGACAAGTGCCAGTTTGCAGGCATAACGTTGGGTTGTGCTGCGGCCGCTTCAATAATGCGGCCGCGGAGCGGCCGCCATCAATAGCGCGGCCGTCTGCACCAGCCGTCGTTAGATGGCGATCGGCGAGACCTTCTCGCCTCCAAGTCGGCGCCACGCATCCAGTGCGCTTGACGTGCGTTGATAGCGACGCACTTTCGCGTCGAGGACGTCAACTGCCCAGAAATCAGGGCCGAGCGAACTCGAATCGTTCACGTCATCGCGCCAGCCGAGTGCCACGCAGAGGATTGCCTGCTCGGACTCGCCGAGATCGATTCCCGGTCCGTACTGTGAGCCGGGCTTCGACTTAGCTGCGGCGAGCGTGATCACTTCTGTCCGGGACTCTCCAGCAAGCAGCGAGAGATCGTTCTCGCCGCCTCCGTCGACGCCGACTGGCATGGTCATCGGTGCACCGTCACGTTGTCCCTGAATTCTGAGGCGGACCGTCACGCGTCGGATGCTGGACCTGTTTGACACGATGACTTCGACCGTGCTAGCTGCCGTCCGCTGCACCGCAAGTCCGATGCTCGATACTTCTTCACGATGCACGGCACAATAGGTGAAGAAGGTGTACCACACCAAGACAACCAAGGTGGCAGTCAGGACTGCGAGATTCGGGTCGTAGCGCCCACGACCGGCCACGGCGAGGCCGATGCAGACGAATGATGCGATGACGGCCAGGGCAAACTCCGCCCTGAATCTGCGAATGAGCCTCATGTGCGGTTAGCGGGTCCGGTTCACGTCCGTCTAGAAATTATGACTGGGCTGGCCCTCCGACGTTCACGTGGATTAGCTCCTTCGTGTTCACCGGAGTCGCCAGAGCCACATGCGACTCATGCAACCGTCGCAGTCATTCGTGGAGGACCAACCCATGTCACGCTCTATCAT